>JAKCAB010000851.1 GCA_021839785.1 bacterium
CCGGCAGGTGCGGAAAATCAGCGTCGAGAAAGGGAGCAGCGCGGTCTGAATGATCGCGTAGGCCAGGCAGGCGCCGCGCGGTCCATAAGCGCGACCCAAGGTGGCCACGCCGAGGGCAGGTCCAGGAAGCGCTGCCCAAAGGCGAAATGCGCCTTGAGCCAGGCCACCCCCGCCACCATGACCACGGCACCGATCACGCCGAGCGACACCACGCCATACCAGAGCATGGCGTAGAGTTGCGCTCTGCTGTCGATGGCAGAAGTCATCATAGCATTCGAACAGGAAACGAATCCTCATTTGCGCCGGAAGGAGAGTCAAGCACCGCCCCCAGTCCTGGCTGGGTTCCACGGCCAATTCACGAATCGGTTGGGAAGTTTGGGCGGCAGGAGCCAAGGCAACGGATGGCATAGCGGAGGGGCGCCGTTCGTCGTGGGCAAGAAATCGGTGGGGGTTGGGAGGCAGTTTTTCCGCGGGCGACGCCAGGGTGTCGCCAAGGGTTGGCTCAGGCGCCGGAACCGGCTCCTCAGCCACAGGGCGTTGGTCCGGCGCACCTGGCCGCCGCAAGTTCGCCGGGCCGGGAGCCCTCGAAGACCAGGCCTAGTCGAAGTCCGAGCCGCTCATAAAGTAATGGCAGTTCGGGCAGACCCGCTTGCACTTGTGGTTCTGCAATTCGTGGCCGCATTGCGGGCACCAGCGCCAGTATTCGCCAACGACGGGAGCGGATTCGGACGCATCCGCGGGCGGTTCCGTCGAGGACGGCGGTTGAGGTTGGTACGCGGTCGGCGGCATACGTGAAACCTGTCCGACCGGCGACCGGACGCAAGTGCGGCGGGCGGCGGCGCAGCGCGCGGGTTAGGCCCCCGCGCTCCCAGGCATCCGGCTTCGTGCCGGCAAGCTTGGAAGCTCGCTTTCGGAAGGTCCTTTCTGCCACGTTGTGCGCATGGCGACCTGGACGCGGAACCGGTGGAAGAAACTCCTCGGGTTGATTCTGTTGCCGGTCGTGTTGCTCGCGATGCTGCGCTGGTTCGAATGCCGCAATGTCTATCATCCCACCGCCACGCTGTGGGGCGAGCCGGGCGTCCTCGGCAAGCCCGTCGAGGAGGTCTGGCTCACGACCCGCGACGGCGTGCGGCTGAACGGCTGGTTTTTCCCGGCGGCTACGAATTCGCGGCGGCGCCACCTCGCGGTGCTCCACAGCCACGGCAACGGCGGGAACATCAGCCATCGCGCGGACGTGGCCGAGACGTTGCTCGACGCTGGCGTGAACGTGCTGCTCTTCGACTACCGCGGATACGGTCGCAGCGCCGGGCGGCCGAGCGAGGAAGGCACCTATCGCGACGCCCAGGCGGCGTACGCGTGGCTGCGGGAGCACGGCTTCGCGCCGACAAACATCATCGCGTTCGGCGAATCGCTCGGCGGCGGCGTGGCCACGGAGCTGGCGCTGCGCGAGGCACTCGGCGGGTTGGTGCTTCAAAGCACGTTTACCAGCGTTCCGGACCTCGGCGCGGAATTATTCCCCTGGCTGCCGGTGCGCTGGCTGGCGAGCATCCATTACAACACCCGCGCCAAGTTGCCGCGCGTCCACGTCCCCGTTCTGTTCATGCACAGCCGGGCGGACACGCTGATTCGTTTCCCGCACGCCGAGCGGAACTACGCCGCCGCCAATGAGCCCAAGCTGTTCCACGAAATCGCCGGCGACCACAACGATTTTCTCGAAGCCGGGCGCGACGAATTCATCGCCGGCTTCGAGCGGTTCGTGAAAGGGCTGGAAGGCCAGCACTCACTTCAACGAACGGGCCAGGCCGCCAGGACAACCGGGGCAGCCTCAAACCCGAGTCCGCCAACGGCCCCGTGACTTCCCGGCAAAACCGATGCTGGCCGGCGGCACTTAACCCTTGCGCCGGTGTAGTTGGGCCGTGAACAGGGCGCCCCAAGCCGGGTGATGTCCTGATTTCAAATGGGTGGCAGCACCGCCGCCACCAAATCAAGACACTACCCAAAGCCGGGCACATTGAGGACTGGGGGTTTCTCCGCGAGGTCCATCGGCCGCGCGACCGAAGCGATCTCAGGTGAGCCGACGCCAACATCGTTCGGCAGGCTCGGGGAGAATCCGGATGCACGGTCCCCCCGCACTTCAATAGTAGTACGTCGTGTCCGAGCTGGGACCGCCGCGGGCCCGGGGTTTGATCTTGGCTTTCGGACGGATTACTACGCTGCCGTCGGCCTGGCCCACCGGCTGGTCAGGACTGATGGAAAACGCCCATAGCGGCTTGCTCTGGCTGCCCGCGTCGAAACTCCCCAGGTGGCCCACATCCCAGAGCTTGGTGCCCGGCGTGTCGCTGATGCGGTGCGTGATGAACGCGCGGCGGCTGTCACATTCGTTCGCACTGATGGGCCAGGCCGGTTCGTTGGCCTCGGGGTTCGAACTGACCGTGCCGTCGGGCGCCAGGAACTTCATGGCCGGATTGGCCGTGAAGTTCGCGAACCACATGTACGGCGTGTACACCATCGACGCGGTCGTGTCCCAACCGCCGTAGTCCTTCGTGCTCTTGTCGGCGAAGTTGGTCATGCTGTCGTAGTTCAACCAGACGCGGCCGAAGGTCAGGCGGGTGATCGGGCAGATGAGGATCTTGGTGTCCTGGACATAAGTCCCCCGCAGGCAATTCACAATGCTCCGGTTGCCGGTGGTTGTGGTGCGGTGGTAATCGGGGCTGACGTCTTCGTGGAAGGGAAACTGCCCCCGGTTGTCGTCCGCGTACAGGATCTGGCTGAGGTATTGCTGGCGGATGTTGTTCACGCACATCGTGCGCTGGCCGGCATACTTCGATCGCGCCAGGGTGGGCAACAGCAGCGACGCGAGGATCGCGATGATGGCGATGACCACCAGGAGTTCGATCAGGGTAAAAGCGCAGGCAACGGCGCGTGCCGCTTCCGCCGAGACTGCGTCTGCCGATGCCGCGGAGCCACGCCGCATGAACTCAGCAGCCGTCTTGCTCGGGCAAGGTTTTGCGGAAACCGCATTCAGGTGATGCTTCATAAGGTCAGTCGCTCTGGCCCGAGACCAAGTCCCGGGCCGGTTGCCCCGCCGCCGGCCTCCGACCGCGACGCGCGCGGTCCGATTCCGTTCGGACGCGGTCGGCGGAGGGTTTGGCTTGGTGACTGCCTGTTCTTTAACCCATCGGCGAGGTTTTTTCACGAGGAATCTGGCCTGCGCGCGCCGAATCGCTCGGTGCCGAGCTAGCGCGCGGAGAGCCGCGTCGCGGGCTTCGAAGCGGCTTGGGAACAGGTGTTCGGAAACACCCACGTATTGAGTTCCGGGCCGGGCGGGCGTATTCCTTGGCCATGAACAACACCCGCGTACTGAGCCGCCGCGAGTTTCTCAAATCATCCGCCGCGGTCTTGGCCGTCCCGCTCGTCGCTTCCTCGACCGTCCTGGGCGCGAACAACCGCCTGAGCCTCGCCTCCATCGGCGCGGGCGGCCGGGCCGGCGACGACCTTGCGGGCTTGAGCAGCCAGGACATCGTCGCGCTCTGCGACGTGGACTGGGCGAACGCCGCCGGCGCCTTCAAGAAGTATCCAAAAGCGGCGCGCCACAAAGATTTCCGCGTGATGCTCGAAAAGGAAAAGGGCATCGACGCCGTGCTGGTGGCCACGCCCGACCACATTCACGCGGTGGCGTCGATGGCCGCGATCAAGCACGGCAAGCCGGTCTATTGCGAGAAGCCGCTGACCCGGACGGTGTTCGAGGCGCGCGCGCTGGCGAAGGCGGCCCGCGCGGCCAAGGTCGCGACCCAGATGGGCAACCAGGGCATGGCTTTCGAGGGCAACCGGCTCATCAAGGAATGGCTCGCCGACGGCGCGATCGGCCCGGTGCGCGAAGTCCACGTCTGGTCCGACCGGCCCACGCACCGCGGTAAACTTCCGCTCTGGTGGCCGCAAGGCATCGAGCGGCCCACCGATACACCGCCGGTGCCGGCCACGCTGGACTGGGACCTCTGGCTCGGGCCCGCGCCGCTGCGGCCGTACCATCCGGCTTACGTGCCGTTCAAGTGGCGCGGCTGGTGGGATTTCGGCTCCGGCGGTTTGGGCGACATGGGCATTCACAACCTCGCCCCGGTTTTCGACGCGTTGAAACTCGGGCCGCCCGTGAGCGTCTATGCCAGTTCGACGCCGGTCTTCAAGGAGACTGTGCCGGTCGCGTGCTCTGTGCATTACCAGTTCGCGGCCCGCGGCGAGCAACCGCCCGTGAAGCTGCACTGGTACGACGGCGGCATCCTGCCCGCGCGGCCGGACGAGTTGGAGCCCGACCGTGACCTCGATCCCGAAGACGGCATCATCTTCGTGGGCGACAAGGGCAAAATGCTGGTGGAAGGCTGGGGTGGCGAGCGCCCGCGCCTGATCCCGGAGAAGCGCAACCAGGAATATCAGCGACCACCTAAAACGCTGCCGCGCTCGATCGGCCATTACGAGGAGTGGATTCGTGCCTGCAAAGAAGGCACGCCGACGGCGTCGAACTTCGACTTCGCCGGGCCGCTCACCGAGGCGGTGCTGCTGGGCAGCGTATGCGTCCACTTCGGCGGGCAGCGGCTGGAGTGGGATCCGGCCAATCTGAAAGTCACAAACGAGCCGGACGCGAACGCGCTGCTCCATTACCAGTACCGCCCTGGCTGGGAACTCTGAAACCGGTTCGCGCGCTCATTCGCCTGTTCGGTTCCGCGGAGTGGTCCACCGGTTTGGCTCTCGACTTCGACGCGGGGAGTTGGAAAATTTCGTGCGTGCCGCGCATTTCGGCCATTTCGCCGCCTTCTGCCGGCGCTTCGCGACCGGAGTTCCACCGCCTTCAAATTCTCCCATGAGCCTGACCGCTTTTTCTTTTCCCACGCGCACCCTGTTTGGTCCGGGAGCACTCGCCGAATTGCCCGCGCATCTCGTGCGGCTTGGTGTGCGCCGGCCGCTGGTCGTCACCGATGCGGGGTTGCTCGCCACATCAGCCTTCAAGGCCCTGACCGAGACTCTGGGCGCCGCCGGCCAGGGGCGGGATTGGTTCTTGTACTCGGCCGTCCACCCGAATCCGATCGAGGGCGACGTCCGCGAGCCGGCCGCGCTTTTCCGCGAGGCCGGCTGCGACGGCGTGATCGCCATCGGCGGCGGCAGTCCGCTCGATGCGGGCAAGGCCGCGCGCCTGCTCGCGAAACGACCGGACTGCAATCTGGCCCGGTTCTATGACGAACCGGCCGACTGGTCCGGCCTCGCGCCGTTCATCGCCATCCCGACCACCGCCGGCACGGGCAGCGAAGTCGGCCGCAGCTCGGTCATCACGCTCGACGCGACGAAGCGGAAGGCGGTTCTCTTCCATCCCGAGTTGCTGGCGAAGCTGGTGATTCTAGATCCCAAACTCACCGTGGGTCTGCCGCCCAAGTTGACCGCCGCCACGGGCGCGGATGCCTTGACTCACTGCATCGAGAGCTACACCTGCCCGGTGTTCCACCCGATGTGCGACGGCATTGCGCTGGAAGGCATCCACCTGATCGTGGACGCGTTGCCGCGCGCATTCCGCGATGGCAACGACCTGGACGCCCGCGGCCGAATGCTGGTCGCGGCGGCAATGGGCGCGGTGGCATTCCAGAAGGACCTCGGCGTGGTGCATTCGCTGGCGCATCCGCTGTCCACGATTTGCGGGCTGCACCACGGCCTGGCCAACGCGCTTTGCCTCGTGGCGGGGATGAAATTCTGCGCCGCGCGCAAGCCGGGGCTGTATCGCCGCGTCGGCCTCGCCTGCGGACTGGATGTCCTGAAGTGTTCCGCACCCGAAGCCGATCGGCGAACCATCGCGTTCCTCACCGAGTTCCTGGCGCGACTTGGCCTGAACACCAGGCTGCGCGACCACGGCGTCAAGCCTGAGCATTTGGACGCCCTCGTTACCCAAGCAGTCGAAGACCCGTGCCACAAGACCAACGTGGTGCCGGTCACAGCCGGGGACTTCCGCGGACTTTACCTCGAGGTCCTCTGACTCTCTGCCGCGGCGGAAATCCCGCGGGACGTTAGCGCAGAAACTTCGCCACCGCCTCGGCCTGCGAGTGGACCTGGAGCTTCTCGTAGATGCGGCGCAGATAGGTTTGGACAGTCGTTACGCCAAGCTGCAACTCGGCGGCCACTTCCTTGATGCGCTTGCCCCGCGCGATGCCCTCCAACACCGCGATCTCCCGCTGGCTCAGCGCGTCCTTCGAAGCGGAAGGGGCGTTCGCCCCGTGAAACGACTCCACCACGCGCCGCGCGATGACCGCCGACATCGGCGAACCGCCTTGCGCCACGAGTTGAATGCCTTCGAGGATTTCGGCCGGCGTGGCCACCTTCAACAGGTAACCTGCGGCCCCAGCGCGCAAGGCCGCGAACACCCGCTCGTTGTCTTCTTCGATCGTGAGCATGACCACTTGCGACGCCGGGCGGAGCCGCTTCAATTCTCGCGTGCACTCGATGCCCGACAACCCCGGCAGGTTGATGTCCATCAGCACCACATCCGGCGCTGCCTTCGGGATTTCCCGCAACGCTTCCTCGCCTGTCGCATACATCCCCACGCACTCGAGGCCGGGCGTCAGATCGAAGATCGCGCGCAAGCCGCGGCGGAACGGGTGGTTGTCTTCCACGACCGCAAGCCGGATGGCACCGGCCGAATCAGGTGTCGCCATCTGTCAGGTTTCCTTCGGTGCGTCAAACAGCACCGCTGCGGTGATGACGGTCCCTTGGGCGGGCGCACTGGACACGGTGAAGTTACCGCCCGCCTGGTCCA
>JAKCAB010000496.1 GCA_021839785.1 bacterium
AGGCCGTACGAGGACATCGCCCGCGCGTACCAGTGCCCGCACTCGTATTCGTTGAACGGATTCCGAATGCGACCGTCGTAGCGGTCGCGGCAGACGCGCACGATTTCCAGACCCTCGTTGACGTGCCCCAACAACATCAGGTGCGACGCGACCTGGTATTCGATGCCGGTCCAGACTTCGTCCGAATAAACGAAAGGCAGCGAAAGCTGACCGCCCTTCGGCCACGAGCACAGCAACAGCCCGCCTTCGGCGCCGCACGCGTACGCCGGCCGTTGCGGGTTGGCGTGGGCCGTCAGGTCGCGCTTCAAGTTGTACTTGTGCACCGCCAACAGGTGGCTGGCCACCTTCTGCGCGTCCACCACGTGACCGGCGCCGCAGACCAGCGCGAGCCAGCAACCGAGCACGCCGTCGGAGAGACAGCCGGTGCCGTACTGGTATTTCGGGCCTTCCGTTTCGAGCAAGGCCCGCGCCTCCGGCGAGTAATTGCCGACCATGCTCTTCAAATTAGTCGGGTCGGCGGCCTTGAGGTTCTTCCACTCGATCTTTTGAATGAAATACTCGCCGTCGAATAGCTCGGTTTGCATCCGCGCCACGCCGGCCTTGAGAATTGCGGCGTAGCCGTCCACGTCGTCACCGAGCGCCCGGCCCATGAACGTGGCGGCCTGCAACGCGCCGAGATAAAAGCTCGTGCACATGCCGTCCGGCCCCCAGAACTCGATGTCGTACGTGTTGTGGTGCGGTTCTTCGAGCCAGCCTTTGTGGTCGGGATCCCAGGTCTTGATGCAGTAGTCGAGGCTTTGGCGGACCTTGGGCCAGAGCTTGCGCAGCCATTCGGTGTCGCCACTGATCCGCCATTCGCGAAAGACCTTCATGATCCCGCCCAGTTGGCCGTCCGAGGCGGCGTGAAAATCCGGCTCCAACGGCCGGATCGGCAGCGCCGCGCGAAACGTCTGGTGGCCGCGGGCGTCTTGCGAGGGACCGAACTCGGTCTCCCGCAACGTGCGCTCCAAGGCGGGAAACAAATGCGGGATTGCCTGCGCGTAATTCCAGACGTGCGTGCACGAGCCGTGGCAGCACCCGCTGTTGTCGCCGCAGCCTTCCCAGGCCCAGAGCCGGCCGTCGGCCTGACGTAGCACGGTTGGCGATTTCAGGATCGTGAGATTTGCCGCGATGGCCTCGAGCACTTCGGCGGGCAGGGTCGAGTCGTAAAAGCAATCGCTGAACCGCTGTGTGGCCGCGCGCAACGGCGCGTATTGGTCGCGCCAGTACGCGGTCACTTCGTCGATGTTCGCAAAGCGCCCCGCGTACCACGGTTTATATTCGCCGGTGACCGGCGGAGTTTCTTTCGCGTCCTTGCCGATTCGCAGGTTGGTGGTGCCGACGTGCCACGCGAAGCGCAACGCAATCGTCTTGGTCGCACCCGGAGCCAGACTGAACGGTACAAACAGAGTGGCGCCCGGCGCGGCGCCGCCTTCGGTCACGGGCGGGCGCTCGAAACAGCGGCCGTCGGCGATGTCTTTCCATGCGATGGTCAGCCCGTCCCACCAACCGCCGCGGAACCACGCGTGGTTCACCTGCACGGCGGGATCGTCCACCGTCGCGGTAAACGCGCCTTCTTCCCAAGCCTTGCCGTTCGCTGCGGCGCCCCAAAGCTTAAACCCGCCGGGCGCGGGTTTGATGCCCTGGGTGTTGCCACCCACGACCATGAAGTTCTTCGCCGACCAGGAAAAAACGGCCTCGATCGCCTGGCTGGTCTTGTTCGTGAACTGGTACTCGACCGCCGCCACGGGCAAGCTGGCGTTGTCCGCGTCGCCCGGCGTGAACGGGCTCCAGCCGGTCAACTGGCACAGGAGCGGCACGTCCTTGTCCGTGAGCGTCACGGTGCCGAACGGGAAGCGTGCCTGGAACTTCGCGGCGCGGAACCGCGGCAGACCGAACGACGTGCCGGCCGCGCCGTTGCCGGTGCCGGGTTGGCCGAACAGTTTCCAGCCAGGCACCGGGCCTTCGAGTACGCGCGCCACGTTGCCTTTGCCGCCTGCACCCTTCACGCAAATCGCCGCAAACGTAACCGGCTCGTTGAAGACTTGCGGTTGGTTCCGCAGCGAAACATGCGAGAGCGCGCCGGTGCCTTCGAGGCAGATCATGCCCGCGCCCATGCCGCCCATCGGGAACGCGACGCGGTTCAGTCGGTCGCCGGCGTACTCGGTGTTGTACCGCGATTTTCCACGGGTGCGGACGCTGGTGCGGGGCGCTGGCGGGGCGGCATCGGCAGCGGAGGCCAGGGGCGCGGCTCCAAATGCGGCGGCACTGGCGGCCGAGAGTTTCAGGAAATCGCGACGAGGGATCGGCATCTGGTTGGCATTCATGGTGTCGGCAGTGACTCTCAATTGGACGGCGAATGGGTGCAGTTCAGCGGCAAGGCGGGGGTGTCAGCCTAAAGCTTCAGCGGTTCGCAGGTGATGTCCACGAGCAGGTCGGCGGCAATCTTTTCCAAATCTTGCCGCAGCGCGGCCAGGTCGCACCCGGCGGGCAATTGGAGTCGCGCCTCGGCTTTGAAAAGCGTCTCGCCCGACATCGGCGCGCTGACGCATTCGGTGCGCAAATCCTCGACGTTCACGCCGCGGGCGGCCAGTGCGGCGGCAACCTGGCGGACGATGCCGGGCCGGTCCTGGCCCACCAGTTCGACCACTGCCCACTGGGCATCATTGGCGCGCGCGGTGGGTTCGTCGGCATAGACCTCCACCTTCAACCCCTGGCTGGCGAGGGCGGTGAGCGCCTGGGTCAAGGCTGCCCGTTGGTCCGTGGTGGTGAAGACGCGCACGATGCCGGCGAACTGTCCGCCCAGCCGGCACATGCGGGATTCGAGCCAGTTGCCGCCGTGCTCGGCGACGAGGCGGGCGACCTTTTCGACCAGACCCGGGCGGTCCGCGCCGATGACGGTGAGAACGAGCGGGAGTTGCATGCGCTTCTCGTAAGCTGGCAGGGCGTGGCTGGCAAGCAGTTAGCGCAGGCGTTTCGCTGCTCGCGGTGCGTAAACGACTTGCAAGGGAAGTTGCCGGCCTGGCCCGCTCATTTTCGGTCTAAGTGGCGTTCCGAGCGGGATCTGATTTTGCAGCTGGAAATTGCCCGCCCAACACGCGAAGCGACACGAGGGTGAAGCCGCGTCCGGTCACTTGCCGGCGGTCTCGTTCCAAGTCCACCGGTTCACCAACGGTTTGAGCCAGGCCTTCAGTTTTTCTGGGTCCTCCCAAACGCGGCCCGGCCCACCGTCGCCAAGTGCTGCGCGGCGGGATGCAAATCCAGCCGCTGGCGGGTCTGCGGAAAGCGGTCGTCGGCCAGCCGCCCGACCCAGACCGTCCCGTTGGCAATCACCAGCGCCCCGACCGGGCGCTTGGCTTGGCCGGCTCATGCCAGACGGTTTTCATGGACGCCAGCTTGCCCCGCCCTGCCAGAAACTGAGATGTGCCCGAAGTCGCACGGAAACGAAGAAGAAGCTTGCGCTGCGGCGCAAGACTTGGAGCATCCCCGGTTTTGCGTCGCGGGCCTTGCCCCGACCCCCGCCCGCGTGCCGTGCCCGCCGGTGGAATTGGACTCAGGAATGAAGAAGACAGAACCAAAACGCATTTTGCGGTTGGGCTTGCCCAAAGGCAGCCTGCAGGAAGCCACCATCGAAAAGATGGCGAAGGCCGGCTTCAACATCACCGTCAGCAGCCGCTCGTACATCCCGTATGTGGACGATCCTGAACTGGAGATCCGGTTCATTCGCGCCCAGGAAGTCAGCCGGTACGTCGAACACGCGCACTTGGACGCCGGCATTACCGGTCTGGATTGGATTCACGAGAACAACTCGAAGGTCCACGAGGTGGGCGAGTTCATTTTCAGCAAAGTCACCCGCCAGGCGGCGCGCTGGGTGCTGGCCGTGCCGGAGACCTCGCCCGTCAAATCCGTAAAGGACCTGGAGGGCAAACGCATCGCGACGGAGGTGGTGAACATCACCCGCGCCTATCTGCGCCGGAACAAGGTCAAGGCCGAAGTCGAGTTCTCGTGGGGTGCCACCGAGGTGAAAGCCCACGAAATGGTGGACGCGATCGTGGACATCACCGAGACCGGCTCGTCCCTCCGCGCCAACAAGCTCCGGATCGTGGACACGCTCATGACCTCCACGCCGCGGTTGATCGCCAATCACGACGCCTGGCGCGACGCGTGGAAGCGCGAGAAGATCGAGCGCCTCGCCTTGCTCCTGAAAGGCGCGCTGGAGGCGGAGGCCAAGGTGGGCCTCAAGATGAACATTGCCGAAAAGCACCTGGCCAGCCTGCTGGCGTCGCTGCCGGCGCTGCGCAATCCGACCATCGCCCATCTGAGCCAGCCCGGTTGGGTGGCGGTGGAGACGGTCATCGACGAGCACGTCGTCCGCGATTTGATTCCCCAGCTCAAGGCCGCCGGAGCGGAAGGAATTATTGAGTATCCTCTGAACAAGGTGGTATATTGACCCGCACGCAAAACCTATGGGTTCACTGAAAAAACGCCGGAAAGCTAAAATTAACAAACACAAACGGCGGAAGAAGCTCCGCCAGCATCGGCACAAGAAGCGCACCTGGCAGAAATAGCCGGGCCGGCGGCGGCGGTCGAAAAACGGAAATCAAGGGGCGCAGACACGCAGTCGTGGGCTGCGCTCTCTTTGCTGATATGGCGGGCACACACGCACGCAGGGGGTGGGTTTTATGGCTCGGACGGGCCGGGCTCGTCGGCGCGCTGTTCCTGACCGGCTGCGCTGGTGGCTGGCACGCCTCCGGTGCGCGGTCGTCCACCGCCGACAAACCCGCCGCGGCGGAGCCGAACGCGAGCACGGCGAAGATCAACCAGCGGGCGGACCTCTATGGCCACTTCGCCGCCGGGATCGTGTACGACGTACGGGAGGAACCGCGGAAGGCGGATGATGAGTTCAACGCTGCGGTGCTGGCCGACCCCAGCCAGGTGCAATTGGCGGTGGACCTCGGCCAGCGTTACCTCCAAAACCACGAGCCGGCCAAAGCCGTCGAAATCCTGTCCCGCGCGAGCCGCCAGCCGCACGCCGGCGGGCAGGTGTTCGGATGGCTGGGCGAGGCGTGTGTGCAGGCCAACGATTTGCCGGCCGCCATCGCCGCCTACCGCGAGGCCATCAAACGGCTCCCGCAGTCCATCGTCGGCTATCACGGGCTGGCCCAGCTTTACTTGCGGTCGAAGCAGACCAACGAAGCCTTGGGCGTGCTCGAGGCGGGAGCCGCCCAGAAGCGCGCCGGCGCAGCCTTTCTGGTGGACCTGGCCGGATTTCACATCGCGGCCGCGCGAACCCACCTGCTTCCCGCCGAGATTACCAAGCCTCGCGCGCTGGCGTTGCTGGATCGCGCGGCGCGGTTGAACCCCACGGAACCGCAGGTGTTCCAACGGCTCGCGGAAGGCTACAAAGCCTTGGGCGAGCTGAAGCGGGCGACTGCGCTGTACGAGAATCTGGTCCAAACCCACCCGCCCGACAACCCGACCGCGCGGCTCGCGCTGCACGAGCAGCTCTTCCAACTCTACATGCGCGCCGGCGACGCGACCAACGCCACGCGGCATCTGGAAGCGATCAAGGCCGATTACCCGAGCAACCCCCAAGTGCATTTGCTGCTGGGTGCCCTGTGTTCGGATGAGAAGAAGTTCGCGGATGCGGAACAACACTTCGAGACGGCCATCCTGCTCGATCCCTCGTTGGAACCGGCCTATTACGACCTGGCTGGTGCCCAACTCGCGATGCGCAAACCGGAAGCGGCCTGGGAAACCATCGAGAAAGCGCGTGCGCGCTTCAAGGTGGGCTTCCTGGCCGAGATGTACAGCGGCCTGGCGTTGGCGGCGGAGCAGAAGTATGCCGAGGCGCTCAACCATTACGGCGCGGCCGAACTTCACGCCAAGGTCAGCGAGCCGGAGCGGTTGAACGATTTCTTTTACTTCCAGGTCGGGGCGGCGAACGAGCGGGCCGGGCACTATGACGAGGCGGAAGCCGCGTTGCGGAAGTGTCTCGAGCTGGCCCCGGACAATGCCGAGGCGCTGAACTACCTCGGGTACATGTGGGCAGATCGCGGCGTGAAGCTCAACGAAGCCGAGACGATGATCCGCAAGGCCCTCAAGCTGGAGCCGGAAAATGGCGCTTACCTGGACAGCCTGGCCTGGATACTCCTCAAACAAGGCAAGGCCGCCGAAGCGCTCGATTTCCAACTTAAAGCCCTCAAGTTCACCGACCCGCCGGACGCGACGGTTTTCGATCACTTGGGCGACATCTACGCCGCTTTGGGTCGCCAGGCGGAGGCGCACGAAGCGTGGCAGAAATCGCTCGCGGTGGAGTCCAACCCGGTGGTCGCGAAGAAGCTCCAGCCCGCGACCGGCCCGCGTTAGCATGGACCGGCGTTTCTCCCGACATTTTTCCCGCGAAGTCGCCCGGGCGTTGCTGCCAGAAATCCGGGGCTGGCTGGCGAAGTTGCGGATGCTCCAACCCGTGCTGGAACAGCAAGAGCGCGGGCTGGCGCGACTGCTCGGCCAGGGACGCGATCTGGGCGGCGAACGCGTGAACGGCTGGTTGCGAACGTCGGTGGCATTGCAGAGCGTCGTGCGCGAGTTCGCGAACCGCCAGATTCAGGTCAAGGACGTCCAGCGCGGGCTGCTGGATTTTCCGGCCATCGTGGACGGGCGCGAGGTCTTCCTGTGCTGGGAGGAAGGTGAGGAAGCCCTCGAGTTCTGGCACGAACTCGATGGCGGTATTGCCGGGCGGG
>JAKCAB010000557.1 GCA_021839785.1 bacterium
TCATTTCCATCCGCTTGCGCGGATCGGCCTCCGGGCCGCTGTCGATCTCGTGAAAAGTCGTGATGAGGTCCGGCAGCATGAAAGCGTCCGGATCCTTTGGGCTCAGGTAATTGCGGCCTTTCTCGGTCAGGTCAGACTCGTGGCCTTTTTCGTCGATGGCGAAGAACAGTTCTTCCTTTTGCGCGTAAAGCGTCTTCTTGGATTGGTCGGCGTGCAGCTCCAGTTCCGCAGCGTTCATCAACTGGGCGTTCTCGGGGTTCTCGAGGAGCTTCATCAGACCCGTCGAGCGCGGATTGCCCATCTTGACGCGGTAGAGCAACAGGCCGATCTCGCGCTGCAGGTTTTCCGGTTCAATGGGGTTCGAGCCGTCGTCGGGATGGAGTTTCTTGATCAGCGCCTCCGCCTCGCGCAGGAAGCGATCGCAAAGCTGCTCTTGGGCATGGACAATGCCCTGCACCGGCGTCTTGAAGTCGGTGTACAGTGCGTTGTCCTGGTTGACGACCGCCGGTCCGCTGATGATCAGCGGCGTGCGCGCCTCATCGATCAGGATCGAGTCCACCTCGTCCACAATGGCGAAGTAATGGCCGCGCTGGACCTGGTCTTCCTTGCGCACGGCCATGCCGTTGTCGCGCAGGTAATCGAAACCGTACTCCGCGTTTGTGCCGTAGGTGATGTCGCAGTAATACTGCTGCCGGCGGACGGCCGGGCTTTGATCGTGGAGGATGCAACCCACGGTCAACCCGAGGAACCGGTAAACCGCCCCCATCCATTCCGAGTCACGCGCGGCGAGGTAGTCGTTCACGGTGACGACATGCACCCCGCGGCCGCTCAGGGCGTTGAGGAACACGGGCATGGTGGCTACCAGGGTTTTGCCTTCGCCGGTGGCCATTTCGGCGATGCGGCCTTTGTGCAGCGACCAGCCGCCGATCAATTGCACGTCGAAGGGGATCATGTCCCAGACGAGTTCATGCCCGCGCACGTTGATCTTCTCCTTGCGGTCAAACATGCGGCGGCAGGCGTTCTTCACCGCGGCGAACGCCTCGGGCAACAGGTCGTCCAGGCGACGCGCCAGTTCCGCGTTGTCGGTGATCCGCGAAAGTTCGGCTTTCCAGGCCGCGGTTTTCTCGCGCAGCGCTTCGTCGCTCAAGGACTGGAGCGACTGTTCAAACTCGTTGATGCGGGCAACCAACGGCCGCAGACGCCGCACTTCGCGGTCGTTCTTGGTGCCAAAGACCTTTTTGATAATCCAGAGAGCCATGTGAAAGAATCAGCTATTGCAGGCTACGGGAAGCGACCGGGGGCGTCAAAGCAATTGGGCGGCCAACCGGGCTGGCTGGCACAAAAACCACGCCGACTGGCTCCGCGCATTGGGTGGATCGCCAATCTGCGCTACGCGTTGTTTCCAAGCCTTCTGGATGAACGGGATGCGGATCTTGGAAAAAGAAACACGTAATCACCACCGCCTCTCCCGGCATTCAGGAGAACTGCCACCGGCTTGGGCAAGGTGGTGGAGCCGAGGGGGTTCGAACCCCTGACCTCCTGAATGCCATTCAGGCGCTCTACCAACTGAGCTACGACCCCGACCAAAGCGGCCATCACTCTAGGGTGTGGTCCAAATGTGTCAAACGTTTTGCCTGCCCGTTCAACTGGCTAGACCGATCCGGGACGCCGCGGGTACGGCATGCCGCACGGCTTCAGGCGGGAATTCTCGAGCAAACACAGGCGAATGATGTTCCGTGCTTGGGGCACTCGAATGGGCCGCGTAAAAGGAAAAGGCCACGCCGGTTGCGGCGCGGCCTTCAAACTCGTCTTCACAATAACCCGGTTACCCGGCCATCTGCTCCGACCAATCACTAAACCGGAGGAACTCGCGAATCTTCCGCCGTTCGTACCGGTTTTTCTTCTGTTTGCCCGGCCGGTCTTCGGTCTGGCGAAACGGATGCTTGGGATTGCGGATGGTTTCGGTGATCACTTCGAGTGACTTTGGCATAGCATCTCACCTGGGTTGGTCCTGGGCTGGGAATCGGTGGCCCCGGCAGGGCTGCCGGTGATTTGCATTCCGCAATGCCAGATCCATCGATTCGCCCAGGTCATTACGAAGTCTGTGACACTGTCTTTCAGTACCACGTTCAAACAGTGTGACAAAACCGTGACGCTGTCCAATGGAAAATGAGCGCCACGGGTGGCTTCGGTTAGTTGCTCTGTTCTGGATACGCCGGGTTGCGTAGCGACGTTTTAGCGGCGTGCAAACCCTGCCGCCAGGCGGTTCGCAGCCAGGCAGTTTCCGCGACAGAATCGAGTGTGAGGGTCCGCAGTTCGGGTGTGACGGAGCTTACCGGTGTTCCCCGGCGAGCAGATCGCGTTCACCCAGCGGGACGGCAAACGGTTCCAACGGCATCGAGGAGTCGTGATCGAGAAACTCTGTGAACAGGTGGAACAACTCCGCGCGCCTTGTCACGCGGCGGGCGCGATCGAGGAACCGGCCGGTCGGCTCGATGCCGAGGCCGATATAGTTGAGATATTTCTTGAGGCGTTGGACGTGCGATGGTTCGCGCAGCTCAGCCGCCGCGGTGGCCTCGACCAAGGCGTGCAGGTAAGCGAGTACTTCGCGGCCAGTGGGCAGTCGCGGCGTTTCCCCGCGTCCCCACCGGCGGATTTGCTCGAAGATCCACGGATTACGAATCGCTCCGCGACCAATCATCAACCCCCGTGCGGCGGTCCGGCCCAGCACTTCGTGGGCCTGCACGGCCGAATAGACGTTGCCATTGGCCAGGACGGGGAACGGCAGGCTCGCCGCCGCACGCGCGATCAAGTCATACTGTACCGGGCTGCGGTACATTTCCGCGACCGTCCGGCCGTGGATGGTCACCCAGTCGAGCGGATGCCGCGCCAGCACGGCCAGCAAATCGTCGAAGCCGGCCGCGGAATCGAAACCCAGGCGGGTCTTGACTGTGAACTTCCCCGTCACCTCGGCCCGCAGTGCCCCAAGAATGGCGTCGATGCGTGGCAGGTCGCGAAGCAGCCCGCCGCCCGCGCATTTGCGGTAAACCACCGGCGCCGGGCAACCCAGGTTCAAGTCGATGCCCGCCACCGGCAGCGTCTCTAGGAACCGGGCGGTGCGCACCAAGGCGGGAATGTCGTTGCCGATCAGTTGGGCAATGACCGGCCGGCCGGTGGCGTTTTCCGTGATGGACCGCACGATCCACTTCTCCGGCGTCGAAGTGGCGTGCACACAGAAATACTCGGTGAAGTAAACGTCCGGGCCGCCGTAGCGGTGAATCAGCCGCCAGAACGCGAGGTCCGTCACGTCCTGCATCGGCGCCAACGCCAGCAGCGGCTCCGGTTCGGCGAGGCGTTGGTCCAAGCTCGCCACCGCGGGTAGGTCGGTAGCCGTCATTCCACCCGCACCCATCGGCGGCACAGGGTCGGACCGTCCGCGTGGCGGCCGGCCGGTTTGGCCTCCGCCTTGAGCAGGTATTGCCCGGCGGCGTGTGGTATGGCCAGCGACACGTCGAAGCTCGCGCTGCCCAAGGCTTCCAACTCGAACTTGCGTTCGGCGCGCGCCAGCCGCTTGCCGTTCGCGGTCTCCAGCGTGAGCCGGAGCGTGCCGTTGACCGGCGCGTCCGCGTCGTTCACGAGGCGGATGGGAAAGGCGCGTTCGGTTCCCGCGGCGAGCTTTGGCTGAAAGAAGTTCACGTAAACGCCGAGCGGCTTGAACGCCTCGCCCACGTAGTCGGCGAAATGCGGCTCCAGCTTGAGCCGCTTCACGTCGAGCCAGTGGTCGGAGGTGAACACGCCGGGGTAACTCGCGGTCAGGTACACGAAATGGAGCACGCCGGCGTATTGCCGCGAAGCCCGCCAGTACTCGGTCAAGCCGGCCAGCAGGTACGCGTCCAGCGCGAAGCGCTCTTCGGCCGTCGAGTTCGTGCCCAGCAACAGCGGGTAGAGCTTCTCGGTGAGCAGGGTGGGGGAGCCGTCGCGATTCAGCCAGAGCCAGCCGTATTCGTTGATGAGCACCGCGCGGTCGTTGCGCGGGTAATGCCAGACCTGCGGTTTGGGATCGCGGGTCTCCAGGTCGGACATGCGAAACTGGACCTGGCCGCTCGACGCCGTGGGCTGGAACAAGTACGGGTGGTATTCGATCGGGTCATTCGGCCCGGCGGGCTCGTTGTAGCTGTTCTCCCAAGGCCGGTTCGACAGGTCCAGGCCGCGCACCGCGGGAATGATCTTCTGGCCGAACAACGGCTTCTGCGTTTCGTTGTTGGCGTCCCAAATCGCCACGCTGGGGTGGTTCCACAAATCGCGCATCCAATCCCCGTACTGGCGGATCATCTCCGGCACGTCGTACTGGCGCGAATACTTCGCGTCCCAACTGGGCGCGCCCGTCCACACGAAGAACTCGTTCTGGATCAGCAGCCCGGCCTCGTCCGCCAGCTCGAACCACCGCTCCGGCGCCGGGCCGATGCAAAACCGAAACGCGTTCCAGTGCATTTCCTGCGGAATTTCCACCAGCAGCTTCCGCAACCATTTGTCGTTCCACGGCAGGTCGCGGCACTCCGGATCCTCGAAGAAGCGATGTAACGTGATGTTCGAACCGCGCAGGTAATACGGCCGGCCGTTCAGATAAAACCGCCCGGTTTTCGCGTCGCACCGAAACTCGCGCAGCCCGAAGCGCGTCGTCGTGGCATCGCCGCTGGTGGCGGTCGCCACTTCGTACAGCGCGGGATGCTCGGGCGACCACAGCTCCGCGGTCGGCAGGGCGACCGTTTGGGTCAGCGTCCGCTCCTCGCCGGGCCGGAGCGTCACCGACACCGGCTCGGCGGCGCCGACGGTTGGCTTGCGTTTCCAAGGTCGGACGAGCTGCGTCAATTCCGTGGTGCACGCCTGGGTGCCGCGGTTCTTGACCTTGGTCTGAACGACGATTTCCCGCGGCTCGATCCGCGGCGCGACCTGCACCGTTTCGATGGTTGGATTGTCGCTCAACCACAGCGTCACGCGGTCGTAAATGCCGGGCGTCCACTTCAGCTTCTCGAAATCCGTCCCCGCCGGATAATTGGCCGGCAGCATCCCCGGATGCGCGCCCACGCGGACGACGAGCACGTTGTCGGCCCCGGCGTGGAGGTAGTCGCTCACGTCGAAGTAACTCGCCGTGAAACACCCCGGATACTCGCCGACCTTCGTGCCGTTCACCCACACCGCGGTGCCGAACTGCGCCTTGCCAATCCGCAGCGTGGCGGTCCGTTTGCGCTCCGGAATGCGAAACGTGCGGCGGTACCAAAAGTAACTGCGGCTCTGTCGCGGTACCCCCGCGCCGTCCACGCGCGCCGACTCGGGCAGCCGATGCTGGCGAATGCGATTGGCGATCAGTTCCTTGCTGTCGAACAAATCCACGTCCGCAAACGGCGGCTCGGCCAGGTTGGCCAGCCCTGGCACCGGTGCGTGGTGTTTGAACTGGCCCGGCACCCAGTCGGTGGCGGCGGATTCCTCGATTTCCCATTCGTCGTCGAGCGACAGTTCGATCCGTTCGGCGCGCGCCGCCCAAAGGCCGATCGCGCCCCAAACCAGTGCCGTCAAGAAAGTCGGTATTCGCATACTCACAGGTTCCGCGCGCATTGCTACCAGCCCGGCCGGCCGAAACACAATCCCTGTCTGAACCACTGTCGCCACATCCGCACCTTGCTGAATTTCCAAGCCGCGGAGTTTCGCCTTGCATTGTCGGTCCTTGGCCGGCGTTCCGCAATCCGCTTGCCGTCGCCGCGGTTCTTGCGAGCATCGCCGCGATGCGCGCCAAACTCTGGATTCCGGCCCTGGGAATCGTCATTTCTTGCCTTGCCGCGGCCCGCGCCGCCGCTGCCGAGCCGTCCGCAACCAACCCGACCGTCGCCGCTTCCGGCCTGCCAGAGTCGGTCGATCTCCGCCCCGCGTTTGCCGGCTGGAATCTGACGCCACGCCTCCAGGGCGGACGGCCGACCTGCTCGGCTTTCACCGTGACCGTTGCGTTGGAATACGCCGTCGCCAAACGCCAGGGCCACGGCACGCGGCTGAGCGTGGAGTTCTTGAACTGGTCGGCCAACCAGGTCTGCGGCGACTCGGCCGACGGCGGGTTCTTCTCGGACTTGTGGAAAGGCTTCGCGGCTTACGGCCTTTGCGCGGAAAGCGACATGCCTTACCAACCCGCTTTCAACACCAATGAACTGCCCAGTACGGCGGCGCTGGCGGATGCCCAGACACGACTCGGCCTGGGCCTGCGACTGCATTGGATCAAGGAATGGAACGTCAACACGGGTCTGACGGACGAGCATTTGAAAGCGATCCGGCAGGCGCTCGCCGGCGGTTGGCCGGTCTGCGCCGGGCTGCGCTGGCCAAAGCAGGCTCGCTGGGAGAACGGCGTGCTCCAAATGGCGTCACCGGACGCTGTCTATGATGGCCACAGCGTCTTGCTGGCCGGCTTTCGTACCGACGCCACCCAGCCCGGCGGTGGCCTCTTCATCTTCCGCAACACCGCGGGCGACGGACGCGATGGCCTCATGCCTTACGCTTACGCGCAGGCCTACATGAACGACGCGGCCTGGGTGGGCTTTGCGGCGCGCACCAACCAACCCGCGGCGAGCGCGCCGACTTCCTGGCTATTCCGCGACCCGCTCGGTGCGCTGGCCGTGCCGCCCGTCGGCCGGAATCGCCGCATTTCCAGCAACGAGCAACCGCAGTGGCACGACGCGAACCTCGACATGACGATGCTACCGCCCGGCAAGTCGCTCGAAATGCCGCTGCTCGAAGGCCC
>JAKCAB010000527.1 GCA_021839785.1 bacterium
CCCGCTGCTGGTTGCGCTCGTCGAGCAGGCGCTGGAGTGAAGTGGCAATGACCGTGGCGTCCGCGTTCTGGAGCGGCAGGATGCGGATGCTGCGCAGATCGTCCGGCAGATCGCGGTCGAGTTGCTCGACCAGCTTGGCCACCAACTCGAGGGCCTTTTCTGTGCCGCTGGCGATGAGCGCGTTGGTGCGGTCATCGACCGACAAGGACGGCCGGTCCTCGGGCCGCGACCGTAAGTTCGACTGGCCGCGGGACAATTCGGTCAGCACGCGCAAGACGCTGGCCGCATCGGCGTGGTTCAATGGAAAGATGCGGAACGACTCCGCGCCCGCCGCCGCCGGTGTGTCGAGGGTGTGAATGACATCGGCCACCAGCGGCATCACATCGCTCCGCGCGGCCACGATCACCGTGCTGCTGGCGTCGTCCGCCTGGATGCTGATGGCGGCCCGGGCCTGGGCCTGCTCGGTGGTCTTCGCATCTTTGCCCTCGATCACCGTGCGCAACCGGCTGACCTGGCCGGCGAGGCCGCGACCGCCCTGGCCGCCGCCTTCGGTGAACACCGCCCGCAACATCGGCACCAGGCGCGTCGCCGTGGCGTGGTCGAGATGGAACAGGCGCACTTCGGTGACTGCCACGTCGGCATCGCGGTCGAGGTCTTTGATGATCGCCTCGGCGAGCGTGAGTGTTTCTTGCTGGCCGCTCAAAACGAGGAGATTGCTGCGCGTGTCCACCGCGACGTTGAGCGCGCTGCCCAGGGCGCCCACCGCCGCGCCGCCGGCCCGGCCCAGGCGGCCAGGGCCACCGCCCCGGCGTGCGCCTCCGTTGGGCGCCGTTTGCTGGCCTTGCTGGAAAATCGAGTTGAGCGTCTGGGCCACGATGCTGGCATCGACGTGTTGGAGCCGCACAATGCGGGCGGTGATGCCTTCGGCCAGCGGCACCTGGTCCAGCAAACCCACCACGGCCGCGAGGGCCTGGAGGTTGTTGGGCGTGGAACCGATGACCAGCCGGTTCGCGCCACCGGCCGTGGCTTGCGGCGGATCGGCGAGGATCTTGATCGGCTGGGTGAGGTCCAGGCCGATAGGATTGCCGTGCTCGTCCTGGAGTTTCAAACGGCTGACCTGCTCCTGCAACTGGCGGGCCTCGGCGCTCACTTCGTTGGCGCTGTCCGGCCGGAACAAATCCTTCAACAACGTCGCCAGCGGCGCGGCCTGCGCATTCTTCAACGAAAACACCCGCACCTCGATCTCGGCGAACTCGGACGAGGTGTCGAGTTCATGCACGAGCGCTTCGACCTGGCCGAGCACGCTGTCGCGCCCCACCAGGAAAATGCCCCGGCTCCGCGGATCGCCCGCGATGGCCACCGGCTCGCCGGGGCGGGTGGTGTTGAGCTGCGTGAGCATCTGGCGGACGAGCGGCAGGACGCGCTCGGGCGTGACGTGTTGCAGCGGCACCAACCGGTGGGCCAGCTCGGCGCTGAGACCGCCTTCGTCGAGTTGCTTGATGATCGACTCGAGCAGCGTGAAGTCGGCCGGCCGGGCGCGAACGATCACGCTGTGCGTGCGTGACTCGGCCACCACGGCCACTTTGGGCACGGCGGGCTGGGGCGGTTGACCGGGTTGTGGCGGCTGGCCTTGGGCCGGGTTCGCCTGACCCTGGCGTCCCTGGCCACCGCCATTTTCGCCGCGCTGGCGACCGCGCGGTGGCTGGCCCGGTTGGTTCGGCGGTTGCCCCGGCACCGGCGTGGGTTTGAACAGTTCGTTCAACACCCGCGCCACCACCACCGGATCGGCTTCCTTCAAGCGAAACTGGCGAATCTCGAATTCCGGCGTGGCAAACGACAGGGTCAACTCGGTCACCAGCGACTGGATGTGATCAAGCTCGTAGGCCGGACCGGAGGCGATCAACGCATTCGCGGTCTTGTCCACGGCGATCGTCACCACCGGCGCAGCGGCGCTCGCCTCGATTGGCGCGCTTGCCGGTGCATTCGTCGGTGCGACGGCGGGGGCGTTGGTATTGGTTGTGGTCGGGGGCGTGACCGGCCGGGGCGGCGGCGTGGGCAGACGGTCCACAAACTGAATCTGCCCGTCGCTCATCTGGGCGTAGATGTTGGTCAACATCGTCGCCATGCGCTCCACCGGAATTTCCGACAGCGGGATCATCCGCACTACCAGGCTGGTGTCGCGCGCCATCGAGTCGAGTTTTTGAACCACCGCCTCGATGTCCACGAGGTCCGCCGGCTTGGCGACGACGGTCAGCGAGTTCGCGAAGGTGTCCGGCTCGATCGCCGGCTGTTCGGCTTTGGGCCGGTCCGAAAACAACGCTTCGGCCTTTGTCGCCACATCGAACGCGTCGGCGTTTTGCAGCCAGTAGAACTGCACCTGCCGGTCCGAGTGCTGCGGCGATTGATCGAGCGCGGGCAACAATTGTTCCACCAGCGCGAAACACTCCGGCGTGCCCGAAACGATCAGCGAGTTGGTCCGGTCGTCGGCGGCGACGGTGAAGGTGTCGCGCTGATACCTGCTCGCGAACCGCGGCTGCGCGCGCGACAGGCCTTGCAGCAACTGGGTCATCACCCGCGCCAGTTCGCGGGCGTCGCCGTTTTCAAGGCGGTACACCCGCGTCTGCGGCTGGTCGCTCGGACTTTCCTGGTCGAGCTCGCGGATCAACTGCATCACCTTGGCCACCTCCGCCTCCGGCCCATTGACCAGGAGGCTGCGGCTGCCCGGCACGGCGGTGACGCTCACGGACGGCGGCGTGTTGCGCGGATTCTTCGCGGAGAGCGATTGCATGACCGCGGTGGCCACGGCGTCGGCCTGCGCCTTCTGCAAATGCACCGTCTGAACGGACGCAGCGCCGTCGGTGCGCGGCTTGTCGAGCGTCTTGATGAGTTGCGTGGCCACGGCGAGTTTTTCGGGCGAAGCCTGGACGACCACGGCGTTGAGGGCGGGCGCGGCTGCGATGCGCAACTCCGCCGACCCGCTGCCGCCCCGGTAACCCCGCGGCCCGCGCCAGCGCTGGGCGGTGGTGTCGCCCAGCAGCATCGACTGCAGCACGTCCACGACCTCCGTAGGCTCGGCGTGTTCGAGGCGGAACGTCCGGATTTGCGACGACATCGCCGCCGCCGCGCGCAAGTCGTCGAGGACCTTCTCGATCCGCGCAAACTGCTCCGCCGTGGCGGCGACGATCAGCATCTCCGACGCACCGTCGATTTCGAAGCGTGGCGCCGGCGGGGCCGGTGGGCCGGCCATGTCGAACCGGCGCCGCCCCGCCTCCTGCTCGACAAAGAGCCGGCTCAGCGACGCGGCGAGATCGGCGGACCGGCCTTCCGGCAACGCGTAGGTACGGACTTCGATGGTTCCGCGGGCGGGCTCGACATCGAGTGCCTTCACGGCCTCTTCGAGCCGGGCCATCATCGTTTCCTCGGCTTCCACCACCAGCGCGCGGTCGTCCGGCGCGGCGGTCACGGCGATGCGTTGACTCGCATCCGAAGTGCGGATTTGCGGGAAGAATAATTGCGCGACCATCGCGGCGATCGAGGCGGCAGAGTTGTTGGTCACCGGCAGGATTTTCAACTGGCGACCGCCTGTGCCACCCGCTTCGTCAAGGCGGGTGACGACTTCCTCAACGAGTTTCATCTGCGCTTCGGGCGCGGAGACCACGACGCAGTTGCTGCGCTCCTCCGCCGCGGCGCTGACCGCCGGCCCGCCCCGGCGACGGGCCTCGTAGCCGCCCATCGCGCTCATGATCATGTTAGCCACCTGCCGGGCGTCGGCGCTCTTCATCTTGAAAACGCGAGTGGTCTGGGTGGTCTGCACGTTGTCGAGCTGGCCGATCAGTTTTTCCACGCGATCCAGCGCTTCGGCGGGCCCGGTCAGGAGCAGGCGGTTGCCCACCGGAGATGGTTGCACGTGCACCTGCGTGAGCGCGCCCGCGCCGCCGCCCTGCCGGCTCAACTCTCCCAGCGCCTGCTGCAACATCGGCGCCAGCGCCTGTGCGGAGCCGGACTTCACCTCGACCACCCGCAGCTCGATGCCCGCCGTGGCGGTGGCGGTGTCCAACGTCTTCACCGCTTCCTCGAGGCGCGGCAGCATCTTCTCGTCGGCCTCGACCACCAGCGCCCGGTCGTTGGGCGTAGGCGTGACCACGATGCGCTGGGTCGGGTCGTAAGAGTTTACCTGGGGGGCGAACAGGCGGGAAAGCGTACCGGCCACAGTCGAGGCGGAGTTATTGGTCAGCTCGAGGATTTTCAACTGCCGCCCGCTCGTGCCGCCAACTTCCTCGAGCTGTTTGACCAGCTCTTCGATGGTCTTCATCTGCGCCTCAGACGCCGCCACGATCAGGCAATTGCTGCGGTCCTCGGACGCCGCGGCAACGAAGCCGCCGCCCCCGCGCCGCCGCCCGCCGTAACCGCCCATCGCCGACATGATCAAATTGGCCAGGCGTCCGGCATTCGAATTCCGGAGCTTGAACACGCGCGTGACTTCGGCCGGTTCGCTCACGGTGTCCAACTGTTCGACCAACCGCATCACGTCGTTCAACGCGTCGGGCATGCCGGTCAACAGGAGGCGGTTCCCAAACGGCGCGGCCTGGATGCGAACCTGCGCCATCGCGGTCGGGCCGGTCTGGTTGCGGCCCAGGTCGGTCATCGCCGCGCGCAACATCGGCGCCAGCGCCTGGGCGGAACCGGATTTGAGATCCACCACCCGCAATTCGCGCGTCGGCGCCGCCTCGCCCGGCGTTTTGGCCGGCGCGCTCTCCTGCGTGGACGGGTCGAGGCGTTGGATCAAGGCGGAGATCGCGTCGAGTTGGCCCGCCGCGGGAGCGGTGACAATGAGCCGGTTGCTGGTCGTGTCGGCAATGACCTTGGCCTTGGTTCCGCTGTCGCCGCCACGGTCGCCCCGGCCAGCAATACCGGGAATGGCCTGGCGGATCATCCCGGCCAGTTCCTCGACCGGCATCTGCGGATAGAAGACCTTGATTTCGCTGGCGCGCGCGCCGGCTTCGCTTTCAAAGCGGTCGATCAAATCGCTGGCCATCGCGATGCGCTCGGAGGGACCGAACAGAACCAGCGTGTTCGATGCCTCGGCGAAGATCGCCGTCACGTAATCCGTGGGATCGGGCGGCAGGACCTCGTAACTCTTGCGCTGTTCGTTGAAAACGGTGCGTTTCGGGGCGGTGGCGATGCCGAACGTGCGGTTGAGGAGGTCGGCCATCAACGTGCCGGATACGCGTCGCAAGTTGAAGGTCTTGACCTGCCGCTGCACCGGCGAGGCGGTGTCGATCTCGGTCAGCAACTGGCGGATGCGTTGGATGTTTTCGAGCCGGTCGGTCACGATCAACCCCCGGCCGCGGGACAACGAGGCCACCGAGCCGGCGGAGGACAACATCGAACTGATCGGCTGCGAGAGTTCGCCCGCGTCGAGGTTTTTGAGGTCGAGCACCACGGTGACGATTTCACCGGGCCGCACGTCGCCAATGTTGGCCAGACCGTGCAGGAGTTTGAGCGGCATTTGCGGCAGCGCCTTGAACGGCACCAGCCGCAGGTAACGGTCCGCCTCGACGAGCATCACATTCTTGGTCGCCAGGATCAGGTTCAGCGTGTCCAGCGCCTCCCCGTACGTGTACGGCTTCGGGTCGGAAAAGGTGAGCGTGCCTTCGACCGCGGTGTCGGCAATCAACGGTTTCCCAGCCATCTGGGCGAACCGCTGCAACGCGTCGGTGTAAGGCATACCGTTGAAATCGAAGCGGATTCCGGTATTGGCGACCGGCGCGTTGGTGGTGACTGTCGCCGGCGGTTCTGGCGCCGCGGCAACGACCGGAGCCGGAGTGGCGGGCACGGTGTTCGTGCTGGTCACCGCATTCGTGGCGGCGACCGCGTTGGCCGTCGGCGCGGCGTTCGTGGGCGCAGTGTCCGTGGAGGCGGTGACCACCGCGGGCGCAGCGGACGTGGAATTCGTGTTGGCGGCGGCGGGAGCGACATCGGCGGCAACGGTCGTGCGCGTCAGCGAAAACGCGCCGAGCACACTCAGCAAGAGGACTTGGAATCTCATGGGGAAAGACTGGTTTGCAGGTTTGGCTTGAGCGACGGAGGCAGTTCCGCCGCGGACAGCCGGCGGCGTTCGGCGAGGGTCTGGCCGATTTCCACGGCCCAATACTCCTCACCGATCCGCCAGATCAGCCGGCTGTAGGAAAGCAATCCGGGTTTGCCCGGCCACGGCAGCGGCCGGTAATCCACCATCGCCAGCTCGCCGTCGAGCAGCTTCTCGCCGGGGTGGCAGACCGTGGTTTTCTGGTTGCGTCCGTCGTAAAGATGCGCCTCCGGCTGGTTCTCCCAGGAGGACAGCGAAACCACTTTGAGATTCTGCGCGTCCACGTTCGCCTGTTGAACCGGCTCGGACGCGGCCGGCGGCGGTTCGTGGTCGCCCGCCAGCATCGGCCGCAGCAGGTCGCGGCGCATGATGGCGTCATAACGATGGCGTTGCGGCGAATCGAGGTTCGCCTGCGCGAGGTCGGTCACCGGCTTGAAATCCGGCGCCGGCTTGAGCACCAGCGAAAGATAGCGAAAACGCACGCGGACCCGGCCACCCTCGTTGGCCGGCGACAGCGCGAGGCTCTCCAACCGGTGCAATCGCGGATCCTGTTGCAGCACGAACAACAGGTCCAGCACGCGCGGCAGCGGGCCTTCGCCCTGGATGGTCCAGCCGATTTCTTCCGCGCCCGGCAAGCGGCGGCGCCCGCTGGGCATACGCGTGAAGTCCGCCTCCCGTAAATTCACGGCGAC
>JAKCAB010000435.1 GCA_021839785.1 bacterium
AATTTTGGCAAATACTCCCGGCTGAGTTTTTGAACCGAGGGGCAACCGCCACCGTCGGCAGAATCGCGACCGCATTCCGCTTCCCTGCCTTTTCCGTCCAAGCCGCACTTGCCCGCGAGGCGGGGCATCGCATACGTTCGCGCGGCATGATCATCGCACCATCGTTGCTCGCCGCGAATGCCGGCCGGCTGGCAAGCGAGGCCGAACGCGCCCAGCGGGCGGGCGCCGATTGGCTGCACGTGGACATCATGGACGGCCACTTCGTTCCCAACCTCACTTTCGGCCCCCACGTCGTCCGGGCCGTCCGCAAAGCCACCCGCCTGCCTTTGGACGTACACCTCATGTGCAGCCGGCCCGAAACACTGATCGAGCAGTTCCGCGAGGCGGGCGCCAGCCTGCTCACCGTCCACGTCGAACTCGGCAGTCGCGTGGCCCCGCTTCTGTGGAAGATCAAGTCACTCGGCGCCCTGGCCGGGCTGGCCGTCAACCCGCCCACGCCGATCGCCGAGGTCCGGCCGTTCCTCAAACAAATCGACCTGTTGCTGGTGATGACCGTGAATCCCGGCTTCGGCGGCCAATCCTTCATCGAAGAAACGGTGCCGAAGATGCATCAGGCGGCGGTGTGGCGACGCGACGCGGGTCTGGATTTCCACCTCGAAGTGGACGGCGGCGTGGACTTCCAGACTGTCGCCGAATGCGCGCGCGCCGGCGCAGACACGTTCGTGAGCGGCACCACACTCTTCGGCCAACACAGTCTGCGTCGCGCGATTCGCAAGCTGCGGCAGATCGCCGAACGCCACGCGCCGGCCGCCGCGCCGGCCGCCGCCACACCTCGATTGGTGGCAGTGGCTTGAGGCCGGCCAGCGCCCCACGCGGCCATGCCCCCAATCCGCTTCGGCACCGACGGCTGGCGTGGAGTCATCGCCGAAGATTTCACCTTCGCGAACGTCGAGCGCGTCGCCCAGGCCACGGCGGACTGCTGGGCATCCGAGACGGCCAGAGGTCGCGAGCGCCTGGCCGTAGTCGGCTACGACACCCGTTTCCTGTCCGGGCCATTCGCCGCTCGGACCGCCGAAGTCTTCGCCGGCAACGCGTTTCGCGTCGTTCTGACTTCGGCGCCGACGCCTACGCCGGCGGTTTCGCTCGCGGTGAAGCAACTTCACGCGGCGGGTGGCGTGATGATCACCGCCAGCCACAATCCGCCCGAGTTCAACGGCTTCAAACTCAAGGCCTGGTTCGGCGGCTCGGCGGACGCCACGATCTGCCACGGGGTGGAAAGCTGGCTGGATCGCACGTCGGTGCGACGCTTGCCGCTGGCCGAGGCGCGGCGGCAGGGCACGGTGACCCTCAAGGACCTGCGGCCGGCGCATTACCGCGCGATCCGGCGACTGGTGGATTTTGAGCGCGTGGCGGAGTCGGGCTTGCGCGTGGCGCATGACGCCATGTTCGGCGTCGGCGCGGGCTGCTTTGCCGCGTTGCTCGCGGGAACAACCTGCCGCGTCACCACGTTCCGCGGCGAGCGCGATCCGCTGTTCGGCGGCATCCGGCCGGAGCCAATCCCGAAGTTCTACGCCGCCACTTCGGAGTTTCTGCGCCGCCACCGGCACGACGTGTGCCTGGTCAGCGACGGCGATGCCGACCGCCTGGGCGGCCTCGACGAACGCGGCGCGCCGCTGACCGCGCATCAAGTCGTCGCCTTGGTTCTGTGGCATCTGGTGGTGAATCGGCGCCAGCGCGGAACGGTGGTCAAGTCACTGAACACCACGTCGCTGGTGGACCAAATCTGCGCGGCACACGATCTGCCGCTGCGGGTGACGCCCATCGGCTTCAAGCACATCAGCGCCGAGATGAGGCGGCCCGGCGTGCTGGTGGGCCTGGAGGAGAGCGGCAGTCTGGGGTTCCCGGCGCACCTGCCGGAACGCGACGGGCTGGCGGCCGGCCTGCTGTTGCTGGAGTTGCTGGCATCGGAGCGGCAACCGCTGAGCCGCGTGCTGCGGCGCCTGGAGCGCGAGTTCGGTCCGCAC
Source organism: bacterium (assembly GCA_021839785.1). The sequence continues at coordinate 2,025 of JAKCAB010000435.1, forward strand.
CGATACGCGCGTTTGGACCTGCCGTTCCCGGCGGAGCGCCGGGCGCATTTGATGGCCGCCTGCGCAGCCACGCCCCCCGCCCGGCTGGGTCGCTCGCCGGTGGTGGAAGTGCACACTTTCGATGGCGTGAAATACGTCGCGCGCGACGGTTCCTGGCTGATGCTCCGCGGCTCGGGCACCGAACCGCTGGTGCGTGTCTATGCCGAGGCGGCGAGCCAGACCGCCGCGGAGCGCCTGGTGCAGGCCGGCGCGAGACGTCTGCGGTCGCTTTGACCCCGGTGGCGGGCGGTTCGGGACTGGGTTGCCAAGTTGCCGCTGGCCAAAGCGGAGGAGGCTTGTTCCTATGTGGGCCAGCGTTCACGCAAGCGTGCCGCGCATGAAACGACCGTCGCCCAAGAACTACATCAACCGCGAGTTGAGCTGGCTGGAGTTCAACCAGCGGGTGCTGGAAGAGGTCCTCGACCGCACGAACCCGCTGCTCGAGCGCGTGAAGTTTTTCGCCATCGTCAGTTCCAACCTGGACGAGTTCTTCGAGGTGCGCGTGGCGGGGTTGAAACAACTGGTGGCCAGCGCCGCGAACGAGCTTGGCCCCGACGGATTGACCGCCGGCGAAACCTTGCGGGCCATTGCGGCGCGCGTGCAGCGGATGGTGGCCACGTTGTACCGGGTCTGGCGCGAGCAACTCGTGCCGGCGCTCGCGAAGCACCGCATCCGGTTCCTCGACCCGGCCGCGCTCGAAGGCGCGGACCGGGAGTGGTTGAACGCGTTTTACCGCGCGGAGGTCCAGCCGGTGCTCACGCCGCTGGCCATCGATCCGGCGCATCCGTTTCCCCGGCTCCGCAACAAATCGCTGAATCTCATCGTCCAGGTGCGGCGCCCCGGCAAGAAAAAGACCCGCCACCGCCTGTTGGTGGTGCAGGTCCCGCGCGTGCTGCCCCGGCTCATCGAACTCCCGCGCCCGGACGGCGAACACGCGTACGTCTTTCTGGGCCGGCTGATCGGGCACCACCTGGCGGACCTCGTCCCGGGTCAGGACGTGCAGGGTTTCTGGGCCTTTCGCGTCACGCGTAACAGTGAGCTGTACATCGACGAGGGGGATTCGGCCAACCTGCTCAAGGCGGTGGAGAACGAGATCCACAACCGCCTCAAAGGCGAGGCCGTGCGCCTCGAAGTCGAGGAAGGCTGCCCGCCGGAGATCATCAAAGACTTGCTGGCCACGCAGCGACTCACGCCGGACGACCTTTACCTGGTGAACGGCCCGCTGAGCCCGACGCGGCTCATGATGCTCTGCTCGAATCTCGACAAACCCGAGTTGCGCGACCCGCCGTTTTTCGCGCCCGTCGCGCCCGCCTTGCGCGGGCAAACGGATGTCTTCGCCGCCATTCGTCGGGGCGACATCCTGTTGCACCATCCGTACGAGAGTTTCGAGAGCGTCGTCGATTTCCTTCAGCAAGCCGCCACGGACCCGCAAGTGCTGGCGATCAAGCAAACCCTTTACCGCACGGGCGGCGATCCGCGGATCATCGGCGCGCTCATGGACGCGGTGAAAAACGGCAAGCAAGTGACGGCCGTGGTCGAGTTGAAGGCCCGCTTCGACGAGTCCAACAACATCCGCTGGTCGCACCAGCTCGAGGACGCCGGCGTGCATGTCATTTACGGCATCGTCGGTTACAAGATTCATTGCAAGGCCACGCTGGTGGTGCGGCGGGATGAGGACGGCATCCGCCGCTACCTGCATTTGGGGACCGGCAACTACAACCCTGTCACCGCGCGCATTTACACCGACCTCAGTTTGCTGACCTGCCGGCCGGACCTGGGCGAGGATGCCACGAACCTGTTCAACCTCCTCACCGGTCTCTGCCAATACCAGGGCCTGCGCAAGTTGCTGGTCGCCCCGTTCGAACTGCTCCCACGGATGTTGGAAAAAATCCGGCGCGAAACCGAGCACGCCCGGCGCGGCCTGCCGGCCCGCATCGTCGCCAAGATGAATTCGCTGGTGCTGCCCGAATTGATCGACGCCCTCTACGAGGCGTCCGGCGCGGGGGTCCGGGTGGACCTCATCGTGCGGGGCATCTGCTGCCTCCGGCCGGGCGTGCCGGGGTTGAGCGAGAACATCGGCGTGCGCAGCATCGTGGGCCGCTTTCTCGAGCACAGCCGGGTCTTCTATTTCGAGAACGCCTGCCAGCCGGAAATCTTCATCGGCAGCGCCGACTGGATGCCACGCAATCTGTTCAAGCGGATCGAGGTGGTGTTCCCGATCGAGGACGGCAACCTGCGCGAACGCATCCTCAACGAGTTGCTCGCCGTGCAACTGGCCGACAACGTCAAAGCGCGCTTCATCCAGGCGGACGGCACGCCCCGCCGCGCCACCGTGCGGCGGGGCGAACCCCGTGTGAACAGCCAGGAAGAATTGATCCGGCGGGCGCAGGCGAACTCCAGCGCCGAGCCTGGCGAAATTCAGCCCGCTCACCCCGGCACCCGGCTCACCCCGGCGCCCCGGCCTTCAAGGCCGTCCGTTCGCCCTCCTCAACCGCACGCGCCCGCCCGGGCCGCCACGTCCATACCGGCCCAGGCCAGACGGTGAGACCGGCGGATCAACGCCGAGCGCGGGACGGAGGGAGCCTCACCGAGTTAACACGAACGTTTCCTGCTTTTCTGTTCCTCGAAGTCAAGCGGTCGTTTTCAGGCCGCTCCGCCGGGGGCAACCACTTGCCTTTTGCCTCTTCGCGGTGACTGACGTAAACTACTTCAGCAGTGGCACGGACCAGTTCCCAACCCCCGCTGGCTATGGCGACGATCAACCTTCCCGAAATCGGCCCCCGTGAGCGGCTGGCGGTGACGCTCGACCGCCACACGGCAGCCGGCCGGCTTTGGCACAGGGAAGCGGACAAGGTCCGCTGCGTCGCCTGCGGACACCGCTGCCTCATCGCCCCGGGCCGACGAGGCATCTGCAAGGTGCGGTTCAACGAGGCCGGCGAACTGCGCGTGCCTTTCGGTTACGTGGCGGGCGCGGCCTGCGATCCCGTCGAGAAAAAGCCGTTCTTCCACGTCCTGCCCGGCAGCGCGGCACTGACTTTCGGCATGTTGGGGTGCGACTTTCATTGCGCCTACTGCCAGAACTGGATCACCAGCCAGGCGCTGCGCGATGAAGCGGCCAGCACCCGGCTCCAGGCGGCCACGCCCAAACAACTCGTCGGTGCGGCCCGCCGCGAAGGCGCGCGGCTGATGGTTTCGAGTTACAACGAACCGCTCATCACCGCCGAATGGGCGGCCGCAGTTTTCGCGGAGGCGAAACCGGCCGGGCGGCTGTGCGCGTTCGTCTCCAACGGCAACGCCACCCCCGAAGCACTCGATTTCCTCCAGCCCTGGCTGAGCGCGTACAAGGTGGATTTGAAAGGCTTCAACGACCGGCGCTACCGCACGTTGGGCGGCACGCTGAACCACGTCACAGAAACCATCCGGATGGTGCACGCGCGCGGGCTGTGGCTGGAGGTTGTGACCCTGCTCGTGCCCGGCTTCAACGATGACCCCGCCGAATTGCGCGAGCTCACACGCTTCCTCGCGTCAGTCAGCCCGGACATCCCGTGGCATGTCACGGCGTTTCACCCGGACTACCGGATGACCGATCCGCCGGCCACGACCGTGCAGGACCTCCTGCGCGCGGCGGAGGTCGGTGCCGAGGCCGGCCTGCGGTTCGTTTATGCCGGCAACCTGCCGGGCCAGGTCGGCGATTGGGAGAACACGCGCTGTCCCGGCTGCGGCGAAACGCTGGTTCGACGTCGCGGTTTTCGGATTGTGGAAAACCGCGTCCGCGCGGATGGCGCCTGCCCGCGCTGCGCGCGCCACCTGCCTGGAATCTGGGCGGCCAATGATCGCGTGATCGCGGAGGCAGTGCCCAACCAGACGTCCAGCCGCGGCCCGAAACCGGTGAGCCTCTAGTGGATCGACCATGCTCAGCGCCGTCGCACCGCGAGTTCGCCCCGCCGCCCAGGCCGGCCGGTTCTATCCGGCCATCCCGGCCCGGCTGCAAGCGGACGTGAGCGCCTACCTCGAGGCGGCCATGCCGCCCGAAGGTCCGGTACCCAAAGCGCTGATCGTGCCGCACGCGGGCTACATGTTTTCCGCGGCCGTCGCCGCCTCGGGCTTTGTGCAACTGGCTCCGGCGCACGATCGCATCCGCCGCGTGGTGCTGATCGGCCCTTCCCATTACGAGGACTTCCCGGGTCTCGCCGCGACGAGTGACGAGGCCTTTGCCACGCCGCTGGGTCTGGTGCCGGTGGACTTCGAGGCCGTGACCGCCGCGCAAGCGCTGCCGCAGGTGGTCTGCCTGGAACGGGTCCACGGCCCCGAACACTGTCTCGAAGTCGAACTGCCCTTCGTGCAAACGGTCGTGGACGCGTTCACGGTTGTGCCGCTGCTCGTCGGTCGCGCTTCAGCCGAGGAGGTCAGCGAAGTGCTGGACCGGCTTTGGGGCGGGGCGGAGACGGCCGTCATCGTCAGTTCGGATTTGAGCCATTACCTGGATTACCCGACCGCCCGCCGCAAAGACCGCGCCACCGCCGACGCCATTCAGGCGCTCCGTTGGCAGGAACTGGACGGCGACTGCGCCTGTGGCCACCGCGCAATCTGCGGCTTGTTGGTATGCGCCCAGCGTCGCGGCTTGCGTTGCCAGGTGCTTGACCTTCGCAATTCCGGCGACACCGCCGGCCCGCGCGACCGCGTGGTGGGCTACGGCG
>JAKCAB010000423.1 GCA_021839785.1 bacterium
CCCAGCACGCCGAGCATCGGCCATGTGTATGCCCTGGCGTCGAAGCTCGAAGACATCTTCGCCGAAGGGCTCGACGCGCGGTACGCGCGGCATGCCCGGCTGTCGAAAATAACGCGCGATTGGGCGGCGAAGCACGGCTTTACCACGTTCCCGGACGCGGGCTTCGAGTCGCAGACGCTCACCTGCGTGAACAACGGCGCCAAGCCTGGCGGCCGCGTCGTGGACGTGCCCAAGCTGCAAAAACTCGTGAAGGACCGCGGCTTCCTGATCGACGGCGGCTACGGCAAGATCAAGGGCACGACCTTCCGCGTGTCGAACATGGGCGACGAAACCGAGGCGACCATGAACGCCTTGTACGCGGCGATGGACGAGGCGATGAAACAACTCTAGCCGTGCCTTCGTTTCGCCTGCGCGAACTGCTCGCCGTGCCTGGCTGGGTGCTGGGCGCGGCGCTTTTGTTGGCGGCGCTCCCCGGGCACGCGATCATTTTTTACGCCACCGACGATCCCACGCACAACACCACGCCCCCAACCGGCGTGTACACCAACAGCGGCTGGCAATGGCAGGGATACTGGCGCGGTTTCACCGGCACGCCCATCGCCACGAACTGGTTTCTCACGGCCAAACACGTCGGCGGCAGCGTGGGCGAGGAGTTCCAGTTTGCAGGCACCAACTATCGCACCACTGCGGTCTTCAACGACAGCCAAAGCGACCTCGCCTTGTGGCGCGTGTGCGGCCAGTTCGACTCGTTCGCGCCGCTGTACTCCACCGCCAACGAAGCCGGCCGGATTTGCGTGGTGTTGGGGCGCGGTTATTCGCGCGGCTCACCGGTGGTGGTGACCAACGGCGAATCCGCGGTTGTGCAAGGCTGGCACTGGGGCGGCAACGCCGGCCTGCTGCGCTGGGGCGTCAACCAGATCAGCGGTTACGAGGACTACGGCACCAATACCGCGGCGCTCCTCCGCGGAACCTTCGACGCGAGCGCCCAGACCGAAGAAGCGACGCTCGCCAGCGGCGATTCGGGCGGCGGGGTGTTCATTCAAAGCGGTGGTAAATGGGAGTTGGCCGGCATCGCCTTTGCCGTGGATGGCCCGTTCCGGTTCAGCGTGGCCGGAGCCGATTTCAGCGCCGCGCTGTTCGACAAAGGCGGCTTGTACGAAGAAATGAACACCGGCTGGCAACTCGTCCCGCCGAGCGCGCAAAGGCAACCGGCGGCGTTCTACGCGTCGCGTGTCTCGGCGCGGCTCGCGTGGATTCAGGCGACCTTGGCGGCGAATCCGGAGCCCGCCTTTTCGCCGCAGATTCTGGCCGCACCCGTTGTCGGCGGGCCTTACGGCGTCGTGACCGCCGCGGTGGACCCGGCCACGCGCACGATCCGGTTGGTCATCCCCACCGCACCGGCCTTTTATCAACTCTCCGGCTGTCGTGCCGCGCGGATCACCGGCATCGCCGTGGCGGGCGGCGAACTGGTGGTGAACTACGAGTGACCGGGGGCCGGCACGCGGAATGTTGGCGGAGGCGGCACACGAGGCCGTTGATCCCCGCCCTCGCTGGACCTAGCCTCCCGCGATGACTTCGCGCGAGCGCATCCTGGCCGCTCTGAACCGCCAGCCCGTCGATCGGCTGCCGATCGACTTAGGTGGCACCCGCCAGTCCGGCATTGCGGCCATCGCTTACCACAAGCTGCGCCGGCGCCTGGGCCTGCCCGACAGACGCGTCCGCGTGTTCGACTTGTTTCAAATGCTCGCCGAGGTCGAGCAAGACGTGGCCGACCGGTTCGGCGCGGATTGCGTCGGGCTGTACCGGCCCGAAGTCGCCTTCGGCATTCGTAACGAAGGCTGGAAGCCGTGGACGCTTTTCGACGGCACGCCGGTGGAGGTGCCCGGCGCTTTCGAACCGGAGACGCTCCCGAACGGCGACCTCGCAATCCGCCGCGGTGGCGAGCTCGTGGGCCTGATGCCGCGCGACGGGTTTTACTTCGACCGCCTGGAGAAGTATCCGGGCGCGATACATCCCGATTTGGACACCTGGGAGCCGCCGCGCCTGAGCGCGGCGACGTTGGAGCACTACCGCGCCCAAGCGGAGGCCCTCTTCACCGGCACAGACAAAGCGATCATCGCGCCGCTCGGGCCGCCGTACGAGTTGTTCAATGGCCTCGGCCAGGGCGGCTTCGCGCAATGGATGATTACCTTCGCGACCGAACCGGACTACGTGCGCGGCTTGTACGCCAAACTGGTGGATGCCTGGCTGACGAACCTGCAAGCGTTCTGGGTTGCCGCGGGCGAGCGCGTGCAGGTACTGCAAATCGCGGACGACTTCGGCACCCAGCGCGCGCCGTTCCTTTCCGTGCGCATGTTTCGCGACCTGGTGCTGCCGGCTTACCGGCGCGGGCTGGATTGGGTCCATGCCCACACGCCGTGGAAAGTGATGCTGCACTCGGACGGCGCGCTGTTTCCCCTCTTGCCGTCGATTATCGAGATGGGCGTGGACATCCTCAATCCGGTCCAGACGACCGCCGCGGGCATGGCGGCGGATCGCCTGCAGGCGGCCTTCGGCGGGCAACTGGTCTTCTGGGGTGGCGCGTGCGATCCCCAAACCACGCTCGCCTTCGGCCCCCCCGCCGAAGTGGCCCGCGAAACCCGGCAGAACGTGGAAATCCTGGCCGGTGGCGGCGGCTACGTGTTCGCCCCGGTGCATAACATCCAGGCCACCGTGCCGCCGGAGAATATTCTGGCGATGTTCGAGGCGGCGCTCGATTTCAGGTTCTGACGGGAGCCGTGCCACGCCCCAAACGACCGAGCCAAGCTCCCGTCACTACCGATGGTGGGCTTGCCGGCTCAGGTCCGAGCCAGTGTAATCCGGGCGTAGGCGGCTGGGGGCAAGGTGGGTGGTTATACAATACCCTTTTGGACTGATGGTTACGCCGGAAGCGCCAACGCCAAACCGACCCGCGGGGCGGGAGAGGCCTGGAAATGATTCAGAAAAGCACGGTGCGGATGCCGTTACCGGCGGCGAGGTGTCTCGCCAAGATCGTTCACCCCGGGGAAAATGCGATCGAAAAAAAATGTTGACACACCCCTTGCGCTTTGAGAAGTTGCCGGCACACACGGAAACAACATACGGTAAATATGAGAACAAAAACACTGTTGGTCACGGCTGCACTCGGTGCAGCGGGGGTCGCATCTGCCGTTGCGCAGGTGTACTCCGTCAACGCCGTCGGCTACGTCAACCTGACGGTCAAGCCCGGCTTCAACACGATCGCCAACCCGCTCGATGCAGGTGCCGGCAACAATACCGCCAGCAAGATTCTGGCGGGGGTTCCCGATGGCACGACCGTTTACAAGTATGCCGGCGGGACTTACACGATCGATGCGTATTCGGATCTGTTCGGCTGGGATAACCCCGATTTGGGCCTCGCTCCGGGCGAAGGCTTCTGGCTGCAGATTCCCGCGGGGGCCGATGTGACCCTGACCTTCGTGGGCGAAGTCCCGCAGGGGGCGGCTTCCAACATGGATCTGCCCGCCGGGTTCGCGTTGGTGGCTTCCAAGGTTCCGCAGGCTGGCAAACTGGCCACCGACCTGAAGTACCCGGCTGCCGATGGCGATACGATTTACACGTATGCCAATCCGGGTGGCTATACGATCTCCGGCTTCACCGAACTCTTCGGTTGGGATCCCGCGGAACCGAGCGTCGCGGTGGGTCAGGCGTTCTGGTCGCAGAAATCGGCGGCCGGCACGTGGACCCGCAATTTCAGTGTGAACCAGTAACTAACCAGGAGAACAAACGAACAGACAGCCAATACTATGAAAAGACTACTACTCGCCAGTGCGTTCGTCGCGGCTGCCGCGACGGCGATGGCGCAAGGGACGGTTAAATTCAGCAACTTCTCCACGGTGGACGGCATCAATTCCCCCGTCTTCGCGCCCGGTGGGGTGAAACTCGGCTCGGCCTATTTGGGCCAGTTGTATGCGGGTCCGACAGAGGGCAGTCTGGCTCCGGTTGGTTCAGCAGCGATCGCCTTCAAGGACGCCGCCGGTGTCGGAACGGGTTACATCATCGGTGGCACTGCCACCCTTGGTAATGTGGGCGTAGGCGCCACGGCCTTCATTCAGTTGCGCGCTTGGGAAGCGGCCGGTGGCACGAGCTACGAAGCCGCCCAAGCTGCTGGCAAGTTGTTCGGCAGTTCGGCAACGATCTCGGTCGTTACTGGTGGCCAGCCTCCTAGTGGTCCGCCTCTGGTTCCTGCTCCGCTGACGGGTCTGGCCAGCTTCACGCTGGTTCCGGAACCCTCGACGCTCGCGCTGGGCGTGCTGGGTGCCGCTGCCCTGCTGCTCCGCCGTCGCCGCTAATCCAAATTCGATTCACGCAAGCGCCGTCCGCAAGGGCGGCGCTTTTTTTTTGCCGGCTTCGGATTGACACCGCAGCGTCCGGCCGCTAGACAAACCCCGTCTGATCGGCGCGTTCGTCTATCGGTTAGGACACGGCCCTCTCAAGGCTGAAAGATGGGTTCGATTCCCATACGCGCTACCATCCGGCAGGTCCGCCGGGCGGGGCTCCGGTTTAGACCGCAAGGCACGTGCAACCATTCCAGATCATCTTCAATCCGATCAGCGCTGCGGAACTGTCGCGGATGCCCAAAGAGCTCCAGTTGCAGATTCTGGGGGAGTTTCGCGGCGTTCCCTCCGAGGTTCTCAGCAACGAGTTGGACCGGTTCGGAAAACTCCGGCGGGCCGGGAAAACGCTGCACCGTTTCCGCATCGGTGACTTTCGGGTGTACTTCGAGCGCCACGATCTGGGCCTCGTCGTGCATCGGATTCTGCACCGGAACACACTGAAGGATTTCCAGTTCCGCTCGAACCTGCCGATGGGGGAGGACGAAGCCCTGCAAGACAACCCGCAGTTCTGGGAATTGATCGAAGCTGCCAAGCGCCCTGCGGCGTAGCCTGACGACCGGCCGAATTCAGGAGGTGGTTTTCGATCAGCCGACGCTGGTCTGGCCCCCCAGCGTTGGGCCGAATGAGGGGTCTTCCCGCTCACTTGGTGGCCGGTTCTTCGCCCAGTTCCACGTTCCAGTAAGCGAGATCCAGGAAGTGCTTCCAACTGTCGTGGTGAGGCACCTCGAAGGTCACCTGAACGAAAGGCCGCCACTTGGGCCGCTTGGGTTTTCGCACCAAGTGCATTCCGGCCTCGGTCGGCGTGCGGTTCGCCTTCTTCGTGTTGCAGGCGATGCATGAACAAACGATGTTCTCCCACGAAGTCGGTCCGCCGCGGTCGCGCGGGATCACGTGGTCGAGGTTCAGGTCTTTGCGCTCGAACATCCGCCCGCAGTACTGGCAGAGGTTCTTGTCGCGCTCGAAAATGTTGTGGCGGGTGAACTTGACCTCTTTCTTCGGCAACCGGTCAAAGACCAGGAGGAGGATCACGCGCGGCACGCGGATGCGGAACGAAACGGTGGCGATCGATTCGGGATGCGGCTGGGCTTGGGAGAGGTCGCGCCATTCGCGAAAGCCGAAGGTGCGGAAGGAACCATCGCCCGAAGTGAGCACCACCTGCGCGTGCCCCTCGAACACCAGCGTGAGCGCCCGCCGCACCGAGCAAACGTTCACGGCCTGCCACAGCCGGTTGAGCACCAGCACTTGTTGGTTCAGGAACGCATTCATGCCAGCCGCCACTCGCGAACGACACTATCACGAGCCACGAAAAAGTGTCAATTAGCGGCCCGTCGGGGTAACGGCCCGTCGGGGTAATGTCTTGATTTCAAACTGGTGGCTGCGCCGCTGCGTCGGCGAAAGGCGGTGCGGCCGCACCGCTGCCGTCAAATCACGGCACTACCTCCGCCGGGGCAGCCGGCCGGCGATTCCCCAAACGCATTGCCAAACGCCGAAGGTCGCGCGTAGCATTGCGCCATGAAGCAATTGGGATTGTTGCTGCTGTGCGCGGTCTTGCTCCGGCCAGTCTCCCTCCTGGCTCAGGGGCCGGATGACCGGTTCCTGCGCATCTACGCGCTGATCCAACAGGGCGATTCGCTCCAGACCGACGGCCGGAACGCGGACGCCCAAGGGCGCTACCGCGAAGCCCTGTCCATGTTGCTTCAGTTCAAGAAAGACTTTCCGCATTGGAACGACTCGATCGTTGAATTCCGCAAGTCTTACCTGGAAGAGCGGGTCGGCAGCCAGGCAGCCTCCCCCCCAGCCACCGCCACCGCGCCCGCCACGCCCGCCACGGATCCTCAGTTGGTGGCGATCCAGGAAGAGATGAACCAGATCAAAGCCGAGCGTGACCGGCTTCAGGCCAAGCTGCGCGAAGCGCTCTCCGCCCAACCCGCAGGCGTGGATCCGCGCGAGCTGGTCCAGGCAACCGAGCGTTTGTCCGCCTTGGAGAAGACCAACGCCACGCTGCGTGAAGAACTGGTCATGCGCGATCAAAAGCTCGCCTCCGCGCCCGATCCGGTCCGCCTGGCGGAGGCGCAAAAAGCGCTCGACGACGCCCGCCAGAGCCTGGCCCGCCAGACCCAGGCAGTGACGGCGCTGGCGCTGGAAAACGACAACTTGCGGAAGCAATTGCAGCAAGCCACCGACCGCGCGGCCGTCAAGCCGGCGCCGGAGGAATCCAAAACCTCGAAGAAGGCGGAGCAGCAACTCGCCGCCGCCAACAAGCAATTGGCCGAACTCGGCGGTCGCGCGAAGAAACTGGAGCAGGAACTGGCCGCCGAGCGCTCGCGCACCCAGGCGCTCCAGGCCGAGAAGGACACGTTCGA
>JAKCAB010000512.1 GCA_021839785.1 bacterium
CGGAGCAGGTGGAGCATCCGCGGGAGGTCGATCATCGCGCGGACATTTTTTCGCTCGGCGTGGTGTTCTACGAGTTGCTGACCGGCGAACTGCCTTTGGGCAAATTTCCGCCGCCTTCGCGCAAGGTCCAGATCGACGTGCGACTGGACGACGTGGTGTTGCGGGCGCTCGAAAAAGAACCGGCCCGGCGTTACCAGCAGGCCGGCGAGGTAAAAACCGAGGTCGAAACCATCGCCCGCACGGCACCGCCGCCGGTGGCTGCACCCGCGGTTTTCGGCCCTCGCCGGTGGTGGGCACCACTGGCACTGGGCCTTTTCCTGCTCGGCACGTTGGGCACGTTGCTGCTGATGACGGTGTCTTACCGGCATGAGCTGGCGCTGATCTTCGGCGGGCTCGCGCTGGCGTTGGCGTTGGTCTTCGGCTGCTTAAGCTGGCAGGAGCGCCTCAGTAAAAGCGTGGTGCTGGCCACGGCTCTCATCTTCATTGCCGGCGGGGTCACGGTGGCCATTTTGACCGGGTTCTTTGCCTGGGACCGTCGCGCCGCGCTCGCGCGGGAGTCGCGCTTCCAGCAACAAATGGTGGAGCAGCAGGCCGTGAGCAATGCGGCCCAAAGCCTCGCGCCGTTGCTGCCGCAATTGAAATCCGGATCGCTCGAGCAGCGTCGGGAAGTCGCGCTGAAGCTCCACAGCGCCGGGCCTCGCGCGCGGTTTGCCGCGGCTGACTTGGTCGCGGCGATGCAGGACAAGGACTGGCAGGTCCGTATGTTGGCGGCCGCAACGCTGGGCTACGTCGGCGAGCCGGCCGGACCGCAGGCCGTCGCCGCGCTGCGGCGCGGGATCGGCGACCCCGACCAGCGGGTGGCCTTCAACGCCGCGCTGGCCCTGACCAAGGTCGCTCCCAGCGACCCGGCCAGCATTCCGTTGTTGATGATCACGCTCACGAACCGTCCGGCCAGTGATCGGTTTGGTATTTGGGAAGTGCAGCGCCGCGAAGCCGTCGAGGCGCTGGAAAAACTGGGCTTCCGCGACCTGCCGCGACCGCCCGAGACGCGGAGTCTGCCCGACGCAACGCGAGCCAGCACCTCCGTGCCGGCAGACGGTGAAGCCGATTTACCAACTTCACCACTGGCCGCGCCCGCGAAGCCCGCCACCCCAGTGCCGCCGGTGGTCATCGCGACCGTGCCCGCGGCCGGGGCTGCGGACGTGGACCCGGCGCTGACGGAAATCCGCGTGACTTTCAGCGAGCCCATGCGCGCCGGGCGGTGGTCCTGGACCGCCGGCGGCGAGGCGAGTCTGCCGGAGACGACCGGGGCGCCTGGTTTCCTTGGCGACCGCCGCACTTGGGTGCTGCCTGTGAGGCTCCAAGCCGGCAAGTGTTACGCCCTTTGGCTGAACAGCGAGAACGCCCAGAGTTTCGAAGACCAAGACGGCCAACCCGCGGTCCCGTACCTGCTGGTGTTCCAGACCAGAAAGTGACTTTAACGGGCGGCCGGTCCTGCCCCGCAGGCGCGGCCCCGTGAACAAACGACAAACCGAAAGGAGAAGACCATGAAACGAATAGTTGCGCTCGCACTCGCAGTGACGGCGGTCCTGCCTTTGGGACGTGCCGTTGCCGCCGAGATTTCCCTCGACTCCGCGCCACCCGTGGTGGTGAAGACCACCCCGGTTGCCGGCGCCACCGACGTCGATGCGGGCCTGGCCGAAATTCAGGTCACTTACAACAAGGCGATGCAGGACGGCAGTTGGTCCTGGTCCACCTGGGGCCAGGAGAACTACCCCGAAACCACCGGCCAGCCCCGGTACCTGGCCGACGGCCGCACCTGCGTGCTGCCGGTGAAGCTTGCGCCCGGCAAGTTTTACGCGATCTGGTTGAACAGCGAAAAGTTCAAGAACTTTAAGGACACCGAAGGCCGGCCGGCGGTGCCGTACTTGCTCAACTTCAGCACCGGTGGGACGGCCCAGGCCACCGACACCAAGCCCGGCGCGGGTTCGGCCAATGTCGCGGCGGTGCAAACCTACGAGGTCAACAAGGCCGTCGCGGAGTTTCCGACCGCGGAGGATTTGTCCACGCCGGAAACAGCCTGTGCCGCGTGGCAGCGGGCGAACGCAAACAAGGACGCGCAGGCGATCAGCCGGCTCAGTTGGGTGCCGCTCGATCCCGCGGGCCAGGAAGCGTGGTATCGCAACCAGCAGACGCGCGACCCGGAAGGGCTGGCGGTTTACCTGAAAGCCGTGGCCGAATCCAAGATCGTCGCGGTTCAAACCTGGCGGGGCGAGTTGGCGAATGTCGTCACCTTCCTGCCCTTCCCGGAAGGCAAGGGACGCGATCCGTTCAGCGCGCGCGTCTTCGGCAAGCTGGGCGGTGAATGGAAGAACCTGGGCGAAGATCGGCTGCCGGACCTCGATTCGGCCAAGGCAAACTTCGAACAAAAGAAGGAGGGCATGTTCGAGCAGTTCGCGGCCTTGAAAGCCCAGCCCGCAGCTCCGCCGACCTCCGGCCAGCCCGCCGCCGAGTCTTATTTGTCACTCCTCAATGCGGATCAGCGGCTGGTGTTGGACTGGTCCAACCGCCAGTTTCGCAGCTTCTTCGACGCGCGCACTTTCGAGGGTTGGTCGGCGAAAGAGCGGAGCGACCTTGAAACACGCCTCATCGACGCGCTCAAAGGGCCGCAGAACCGGGATTATTACCAGGCCATCAACACGCTCGCGGCGCTGCGGTCGCAAAAGGCGGTGCCGGCCTTGCGGGGCATCGCCGCGGATCGCCGCGAAAAGGACAACCGCGACCGCTGGATGGCCATCCGCGCCTTGGGGATCATCGGCGACAAGTCGGTCGTGCCTGAGTTTGTCCACCTCGTCTATCACGCCAACGTCAACACGCGGTGGTGGGCGCAGATCTCGCTGGTCCGCCTGACCGGCCAGAACTTCGGCAAGGACTGGAAGGCCTGGGGCGCCTGGTGGAATGCGCAAAACGGTCAGCCCGCATTCCAACCGGAAATGGTCCGCTGGTACAGCGATCCGCAGTGGAGCGACCCGGCCCAACTCGAGAAGAATCTGGCCGAGAATGATGACAAGTTCTTCGCCCGCCTGCGGCCCGCCGCCGAGGCCAAAAGCCAGGAATGATGGGGCGGCCAGGCTCGCCGCAATTGCCTTTTTGCCGGCGGCAAACGAACGTCGGCCGGGGTGCGCGCCGTGGATTCTGAACCGGCGCCGCCCCGGCCGCTCCGCTTGTCTGCGCGCCACGGATGCGTCGCCCGCGGGTGCGAGGCACGGGATCCATTTGAGTTGACCTCTACACGTTCAGCCCCGGTCGCCGGCGCTTCCGGCGATGTCTTTGCCACGACGCACTGGACGGTGGTGCTTGCGGCCGGCCTGCGCGGCGCACCCGCAGCCGATCGGGCGCTGGATGAACTCTGCCGCGCCTATTGGTACCCGCTCTATGCGTATGTGCGCCATCGGGGCTACTCGAAAGCGGACGCAGAAGATTTGGTGCAAGGCTTCTTTGCCCGGTTTTTGAAACGCAATTACCTCGCGGGCCTGACCAGCGAGCGCGGCCGTTTCCGCTCCTTTATGCTGGCGGCGTTGAAGCATTTCCTGGCCAACGAATGGGACCGCGCTCAACGGCAAAAGCGTGGCGGTGGCGTGGCGCCCCTTGCGCTCGACTGGCAGGGCGCCGACAGCCGTTACCGCATCGAGCCCGCCGATCCGCTCAGCCCCGACAAACTCTACGACCGCGCGTGGGCGACGGCGCTGCTCGAACTCGTGATCGGCCGGTTGCGCGCGGAATTGGCGGCGGGCGGGCGGGCGGATTTCTTCGACGCCGTGAAGGAGTTCCTGGCGGTGGGCAAAGCGGCGATTCCTTACGCGGACGCGGCGGCCCGGACCGGTTTGAGCGAAGGCGCCGTTCGCGTGGCGGTGCATCGCCTCCGCAAGCGGTATCGAGAACTGCTCCGCAAGGAAATCGCCCAAACGCTGGCCGATCCCGCGCAAGTAGAGGACGAGCTGCGCTCGCTGTTCGCGGCGGTAGCCACGTGATTCCGGCGGCTCAGGCGTGGCCAGTCGCGGGCTCGATGCCGCGTTCCGCCAGCCGGGCCAGCGTCCATTCGTATTCGGCGACCAATTGGTCCACTACGCTGCGCGCTTTGAGGGCGGCCGGCAGCACGTCCCAGGTGTACGTCTCCATCTCGAAATGCCGGCAACAGCCCGGCAATTTGGCCAGCCAGTCCAGCGCGGCTACCAAGTGATCCGCGGTGGTCGCAAACGGCGCGACCGGCTGACAATGCAGCGGCACGTGGTAATGGATCCGCCACTCTTCGCCGGCGTGCGGCGACGGAGCGCCAGCCGCGAGGGCCAGGTCGAGGTCCCGGAACCGCCGGAGCCGGCCGGCCGGGTCGCGGGCGACCACTTGATGGAAATACACGTCGTCGTGAAAAGCCGACAAGGCTCGGCGGCTCGCGTCATTCACCGGCACTTTGAGCGCGTTGCTCAGGTGGACCTTGCTCAGTTTTACGCCGTGCGCCTGTAGTTTTGCCAGCGCCGCCCCGGCCTCCTCGAACTCGACCGCGAGGTGGCAGGCGTCGTAGTTCACGCCGAGGTGGCGGTCGAGCCTGGCATCGCCCGGACGGTCGGCGCGCATCGCCTGAAAGAATCGCACCGTCTCTTCGCTGGTTTCGATAAAGCAAAGCGGCTCGGGTTCGAGGCCGAGGTGAAGAGCGCGCCCGCTGCGTTCGCTCAAGCCGGCAACATATTCGACGCACTGCCACAAGTTGGCCCGCATCGCCTCCACCTGCGCCTCCGAGCGGATGAACTCCTTGAACGAACCGGGCACGGTGCTCACGCTGCCTTCGCCACCTGCCGGCACCAGTTTGACCAGCAAGTCGAACAACAGCTTCGTGTAAGCAAGCCGCTCCGGCGTCGTCCAGTCGGGTGCATAGACCTGCTCCTTGACGCGTGTGCCGTGAAAGCGGCCGTACGGGAAGCCATTGATCGTGAAAACGTAGCAACTGTGCCGCTCCAGCCAGCGCTGGAATGCGGTCAGCGTCGCCGGTTCGCTCAACTCGCGCGCGGCGTCGGCACCGAGGCGCAGGCCGATGGCGTATGGCTGGCCGGGGCAGATGCGCTCGCGGACGGCAAGGGTGTGCCGCTCCAAGTTGGCGAGCGTCTCCGGCCAGGTTTCGCCGCGATGAATGTTGGTGCAATACGCGAGGTGCCAGTCGTGGCTGAGTCGCATGGGTGCGATTGAACCGCGGCCAGCCGCGAAGGCGAGGCGAATTCGCACCGCTCGCGCTGGTGTCGCCTCGGCGGAATGCCAGCTTTTCCGAAAACCCGCGTGACTTCGCCCGGCATTCTCGCCATGATGACTTCTAAACATCACGATCAGAGCCATGCCATTGCTGCCAACCTTGAAGGAACGCTGTCGCATCGCGCCGGTTTCCCGGCCAGACGCCGTGTCCACCGGTCATGACCTGCCCGGCTGCCCGCGGTCAGCCGTGGCCGCGCAACGCCCCCAGCCTGCCCGCCGCAAGCTCAATCGCCGCGCGCCGGCCTTGTTGCTGGTTGGTTTGTTCGGCTTCGCACTGCGGGCCGTCGGCACGCCGCTTGAACTCCATCAAGCCGACCATATCTGCCTGATCGGCAATGCGCTGGCGGACCGGATGCAGCACTCCGGTTGGCTGGAGACGCTGATTTACTCGCGCTTTCCGAAGCTGGACCTGGTGTTTCGCGATCTGGGCTTTTCGGGCGACGAGCTCACAGTGCGCGCGCGCTCGCAGGACTTCGGCACGCCGGATGAATGGCTTCAGCGGGAAAAGGCAGACGTGGTCCTCGCCTTCTTCGGCTACAACGAGTCATTCCAAGGACCGGCGGGCCTGGCGCAATTCCGGCACGACCTCGAAGCGTTCATCGACCACACGCTGGCGCAGAACTACAGCGGTCGGGGCGCGGCCCGCCTGGTGTTGTTCTCTCCGATCACGCAGGAGCAGCTCCCGGATCCGAATTTTTCCGACCCGGCGGCGAACAACGCGAACCTGCGTCTCTACACTACCGCGATGGCCGAAGTGGCGAAGGCCAAGGGCGTCCCATTCGTGGACCTGTATGCGGCTTCCACGGCGGCTTATGCGAAATCGCCACAGCCGCTGACCATCAACGGCGTCCACCTCACCGACGCCGGTTACCGGGCACTGGCGCCGGCGATGTACGCCGGTCTGTTCGGCGAGCCAGCCCCGGCGATGGACGGGGCGGCGTTCGAGAAGTTGCGCAGCGCCATCAACGACAAGAACCGCCAGTTCTTCCGGCGGTACCGGACCGTCGATGGCTTCAACATCTACGGCGGTCGCTCGCATCTCGAATACAACGGCGTCAAGAACCGCGACACGATGCTGCGGGAAATGGACATGCGCGACGTGATGACCGCCAATCGCGACCGGCGCGTCTGGGCCGTGGCGCAAGGCGGCGATCTGGTCGTGAAGGACGACAACCTGCCCCTGCCGGTCGAGGTGAAGAGCAATCATCCCGGCCCGAATCCGGACGGGTCGTTCACGTTTTTGAGCGGCGAGGCGGCGATCCGGCACATGCAGGTTCCGCCAGGCTGCAAAGTCAACCTGTTCGCCTCCGAGGAACAATTTCCCGAGTTGGCCAACCCCGTGCAGATGGCCTTCGACACGCGCGGGCGGTTGTGGGTCGCCGCCTGGCCGAATTACCCGGAACGCACCCCGCAAAGCCAAAAGGGGGACAGCCTGCTGCTGTTCGAGGACACCGAC
>JAKCAB010000623.1 GCA_021839785.1 bacterium
GTTTTCGATAAGTGTCCATCCGCGACTCCGGAATCAGCCGGTCTCCCATGAGTTTTCCCTGATCGCCGATGTAAATCACGTCGCGGATTGGTTCGTCGTCCTCAAGTTCCGGGGGACGGGGCGGTTTCAGGCCTCCGTCATACCAACAGAGAGTCACCGGCGGCATCGCACCTCGGGCCGGGAACTCGAACCGGACGATTTCACCCAGCGGATAAGTCTCCTGGCTCAGCTTGGTCGCGCTGCCTTCGACGCTGATGGGGTGCCCCAGTTTCAGGGCCTTGAACACGGTGGAGAGCTTGTGCAACCCCAGATCGCCCAACAATCCCGTGCCGAAGTCGCGCCAGTTACGCCACGTCCAGGGATGATAGGCGGGATGGTAGGGACGTTCCGGGGCGGGTCCCAGCCAGAGGTCCCAATCGAGACCCTCCGGCACCGGCGGCGTTTCCGGCGGGCGCCCCTCCCACGTGGGCCAACTCCAGAATCTGGCGCCGTACCACACATGGACTTCGCGCACCGGACCGATCGCGCCATCCGCCAGGATCTCCTGCGTGACCCGCGCCTCCTCGGTGGCCTGGCCTTGGTTGCCGCATTGGGTGGCGACCTTGGTTCGTCGCGCAGCTTCGACCACCATGCGAGCTTCGGCGACCGACCAAGTGAGCGGCTTCTCACAATACACGTGCTTACTCCGTTTTAGCGCCGCCTGGGTAATCACGGCATGAGTGTGATCGGGAGTCGCGACCACCACGCCATCTACGTCCTCCTTTTCGAGTAATTCGCGGTAATCGCGGTACGCGGCGCAACCGCGATATTGCCCGGAGCGATTCTGCTTCGCGCAGGCTTGATCGATCATGCGCCGCGCCGGCTCGCGACCGCACACTTTCCCGTCGCGTCCCTCCGACCAGTTCCACGACAGGTAGCCGCTACTTTCCCGATTCACGTCGCAAACGGCCACGACCTGCACTTCCGGCAGCGCCTGGAAAGCCGCCATGTCCTGGGTTCCCTGGCCGCCCAGGCCAATGCCGGCGAGCGTAATCTTTTCGCTGGGCGGCGTGACTCCCGCGCCGCCTAAAACGTGTCGCGGGACGATGGAAACGGCGGCAGCCATCGTGGTGGTGCGTAGAAACTGACGGCGTGTGGAGTTCATGATAGTTAAGGAGAGCACGCCCGGAGCGATGGCCGCGGACAATGGAACCCAACCCGCCAACGACGGAGGCCAGAACCGGCCATCGCGGGTCGGATCACCAATGGGCTGGGCGCCTCCGGGATCACGGCGCCAACGCTACCGTGCAAACGGCGCAAGTCATCAACAAATGGTTCCGGGCTTGATCTGGCCGCGGCTTTCGCCGACACCTTGGCCATGTCCAATCTCAACGCAACTCCGGCTGGCGGCTGGTCGCGCCGCCGTTTCACGGGAACCTTGACCGCCGCGACGGCGACTGCCGTCTCGCTCGGCAGCCTGAATGTGCTCGGCGCCAATGACCGCGTCCGCCTCGGCTTCATCGGCTTGGGCAACCGGGGGGACCAAGTCCTCGACGCCTTCCTGGCGCACGCGGACGCGGAGGTCGTGGCGGTGTGCGACCTCTACCAGCCTTACCTCGACTTCGCCGCGGCCAAGGTCGAGAAGAAGCACGGCAACCGCCCGCGCCAGTTCAAAGACTATCGCCGATTGTTGGAATTGCCGGACGTGGACGCCGCGGTCATTTGCACGCCCGATCACTGGCACGCGCTACAAATGATCCAGGCCTGCGCCGCCGGCAAGGACGTGTACGTCGAGAAACCGCTGTCGCTGTGCGTCGCCGAAGGCCGGGCGATGGTCGAGGCCGCGCGCCGGCACAACTGCGTCGTGCAGGTCGGCATCCACCGCCGCTCGTCCGCGATGTGCCGCGAGGCGGCGGACTTCATCCGCAACGGCGGCCTGGGCAAGGTGACGGTGGCCCGCGCGTTTCACATTCAAAACGAGTGGCCGACCGGGATCGGCTCGCCGCCCGACGCCGCGCCGCCCACCGATTGGGATTGGAACGCCTGGCTCGGGCCGGCGCCGGAAATGCCTTACAACCCGAACCGCACGTTCTACCGCTTCCGGTGGTTTTATGAGTTTTCGGGCGGCCAGGTGACGAACTTCGGCACGCACTACCTGGATTTCATCCAATGGGCGCTGGGCCACGACGCGCCGCAGACGGTCACCGCGCTGGGCGGCAAGTTCGCCATCGAGGACAACCGCGAAATCCCGGACACGCTCGAAGTGCTCTGGCAATACCCCGGCGGCACGCTGGCCTCGTTCTCGCAGTTCAATGCCAACGCGGCAGCGGCCGACGCGCGCGGGGGCGAGATCGAAATTCGCGGCACCAAGGGCACGCTGTACCTGTGGGGCAACGGCTACGAAGTGGTGCCCGAAGCCACGCCGCAACTCCCCTTCCCCGCCCGCACGCCGCTGGACCGCTCCGGGGATCGCCAGTACCGCGACAGCTTCCGAAAATGGATCGAACCGAAGAAGGTCAGCGGCAACACCGACACGGAGCCGCACGCGCGGAATTTCCTCGATTGCGTGAAAAGCCGGCAGCGGTGCAATTGCGACGTCGAGATCGGCCACCGCAGCACCACCACCACGTTGATCGGCAAGCTCGCCCTGCAAACGCAGAGCCTGCTGCAATGGGACGCGCAGGCCGAGCGGTTCACCAACCACGCGGAGGCGAACCGCCGTCTGCACTACGATTATCGGGCGCCGTACCGGTTTCCGTCCTAAATTCGGGCTCCCAGCGCAAATCGCTCGCCGGTTTTCCCGCCGGCACTTAGGCTCCCCGCCATGCGATCAGCCCCTTGGATTTGTGGCTGGCTGGCTGGCTGGCTGTGCCTCGCGGCGGAGGCGGAGGTCCGGCTTGGCAGCGACGTGCTGGTAGAGCGCGATTTCAAGGAATTGCGTGGCAAACGGGTCGGCCTCATCGCCAACCAAACCAGCGTCAACGGCCGCGGCGAGTCCACCATCAACCGGCTCCGCCACGCGTCCGAAGTTCGGCTGGTGGCCATGTTCGCGCTCGAACATGGCCTCGACGGCACGGTGGCGGCAGGTGTGGAGTTCAAGGATTCCAAACACCGTGCCAGCGGCCTGCCGGTGTACTCGCTTTACGGTCCCGGCCCGACGCGCCGGCCCACGCCCGCCATGCTCAAGGGCCTGGACGCGCTTGTGTATGACATCCAGGACACCGGCATCCGACCATACACGTACATCAGTTCGATGGGCCTGGCGATGGAGGCCTGCGCCGCCGCGGGGGTGGAATTCGTCGTGCTTGACCGGCCGAACCCGCTGGGCGGCCAACGCGTCGAAGGACCGATGCTGGAACCGCGCTTCCGCTCGTTTGTCGGTCAGTGGCGGGTTCCGCTGATCTACGGCCTGACCTGCGGCGAACTGGCCCGCATGATCAACGGCGAAGGCTGGATCACCAACCGCTGCAAATTGACCGTCGTCGCCATGCACGGCTGGCAGCGGTCCATGACCTGGCCCGACACCGGCCTGCCCTGGGTGGCCACGTCCCCGAACGTGCGCTCGTTCGACACGGCGATCGGCCTGCCGGCCACCGGCCCGGTGGGCGAAATCGGCGGTTTGAACATCGGCCTGGGCAGCGCCTATCCGTTCCAGTGTCTCACCGCCCCGTGGCTCGACGCGGACAAGCTGGCGGCTTACCTCAACGGACTTCGCCTGGGTGGTGTGAAGTTCCTGCCGGTCTCCTTCAAAGCGCCACGGGGCGCCTACGCGGGCTCGACCGTTCGCGGCGTCCGGTTGCACTTTACCGAACCCGCGACCGCGCCGCTCGCCGCGATCAATTACTACGCCTTGGACGCGGCCCGCAAGGTAGGCCACCGCGACCTCTTCGCGGAGGCGGTCAAGGCCGGCCGGTCTTTCGAGATGTTCGACAAGGTCAACGGCACGGATGCCGTGCGCAAAGCGCTCCAGGCGGGCAAGCCCGCGGCGAGCATCGTCGCGGCGTGGCACGCCGACGAAACGGCCTTCCGCGCAAAGCGTCGCAAGTACCTCATTTATTACTGACCGACCGATGGCCCCGGTTGCGCCGCCACCCCGGATGCCGCTGCTCGAAATCGAAAACCTGTCGGTCGAATTCCGTGCCGGCAACCGCACCGTGCGCGCCATCGACGGCGTCTCGCTCACGGTCCAGGAAGGCGAAACCGTGTGCCTGGTGGGCGAAAGCGGCTCGGGCAAGTCGGTGACCGCGCTCGCCATCGGCCGATTGTTGGCGCCAAACGCGCGAATCACGACCGGCGAAATCCGCCTGGCGGGCCGCGAGGTTACCCGGCTTGGTCCGCGCGAATTGTGCAGCCTGCGCGGCGCACAGGTGGCCTACGTGTTTCAGGAACCCGCCGTCGCGCTCAACCCGGTCATGCGCATCGGCGCGCAAATTCTGGAAGTGTTGCGCGTGCACCGGCCAGACTTCGCCACGTCAGCAGAGGTCGTGCGGCTGCTCGGGCTCGTCGGCATTGCCGCGCCGGCAGAACGCGCCCGCGACTACCCGCACCAGTTGTCCGGCGGCATGTTGCAACGCGCCATGATCGCCATGGCGCTGGCCTCGCAGCCGAGGTTACTGGTGGCGGACGAACCGACGACCGCGCTGGACGTGACGATCCAGGCGCAAATCCTCGAGCTGTTGCGCGACCTCCGCCAACAGTTCGGAATGAGCATCCTGCTGATCACCCACCACCTCGGCATCGTGGCCGAATTTGCCGACCGCGTGATCGTGATATACGCCGGTCAGGTGGTCGAACAAGCTTCCGCGGCCAAGCTGCTGCAACGTCCCGCCCACCCGTACACGCGGGCCTTGCTGGCCGCCGTGCCACGCCTGGGCAACAACTCAGAGCGGCTCAGCAGCATCGCCGGAAGCGTGCCCAGCGCCGGGCGGTTCCCGGTGGGTTGCCGCTTTCATCCGCGCTGTCCGCTGGTCCAACCAAGTTGCCGCACCGAGGCCCCGGCGTTGATGGAAGTTGAACCCGGCCGCCGGGTGCGGTGCCCTTTCTGGGAAATCGGCGGGTGAATTCTCCCTGAAGGGAAAGCTCCCGAAGCTTTCTGCTGCCGATGGCGTGGCGACAGTTCAGCCCGAATTCCGAAACTCGAAATTCGAGCGGAATCCGAAGCTCGAAGGCCAAAACCCGAATCTCCGGAGCGGATGCGTCTTCCGCGCGAAACCCTTCCCGGCGCGGTGCAGAAGGCCTTTTGACCGTCGGATTTCGGGCTTCCTTCGGGTTTCGAGAATTCGGATTTCGGATTTAGACTTAGACCACCTTGGCCACAACCAGCGTCATGTCGTCTTGCTGGCGTTCGCCGCCGCCAAACGCATCGAGCGCGGCGCGAACGGCCCCGACAATGCCCGCCGCCCCCGCCTCGCGATGCGCGCGGACGGCCTCCAAAAACCGGTCGGCGCCGAAGAGTTCGCCCGCCGGTGACTCAGCCTCCTCGATGCCGTCGGTGTACAACAAAACGATCTCACCGAGCGCGAGCGTCACGGGTCCGTTCTCCGCGTAAACGCTGTCGGCGGACAACCCCAGCGGCGGGCCGCGCCGCGGGAGTCGCTGGCGGACTTCACCGGTCGGCGCGAGCACGTAACCGGCAGTGTGACCGGCGTTGGCAAAAGCCAGTTTCCGTTCGCTCGGAATCAAGCGGACCAGCAGCGAAGTCACGAAGCGCGTGCCGCTTTCGAGGTCTTCAGCCAGGACTTGATTGGCGCGGGTCAGCACCATCCCGGCGTCGCGCCGATTGTAGGCCACGATCCGCAGGTAGGCGCGCGTCTCGGCCATGATCAACGCCGGCCCCATCCCGTGGCCGCTCACGTCGCTCACCACCAGGCCAAGGTCGCCGTCGGGCATGGGCAAAAAATCGTAGTGGTCGCCGCCCGCCTGGACCGCCGGGTAGGTGGCGCCGGCGATGTCGAAGCCCGGCACTTGCGGCGCGTGCGCGGGAAAGAGCCGTTGCTGGATTTCGCGCGCCAGCCCGAACTCCTTTTCCGCCGCCTGCAAGGCCCGCTCGGCGACGCGCCGCGCCGTGATGTCGCGGATGAACGCGATGTGCCAGCGGCGGGCTTCAACTTCCGTGTCGCTGAAGGCGGCTTCCACGATGACTTCGCCGCCGGCGGCATGGCGACCGACCAGTTCGATCAACGAAGCGCGTTCCGTCTCGGGCCGCGCCCAAGGCGCCCGCGCGGCGTCTTCGGAGCCTTCCTTCGCCGCCAGCAAAGAGCCAAAGTTCCGGCCTACCAATTGAGCCGCCGCCAGGCCGAACAATTGCTCGGCCGCCGGGTTCACAAACGCGATGTTGCCCGAGTCGTCCATCATCAGGATGGCGTCGGGCGAGGTCTCCCAAAGCCGGCGGTACCGCTGTTCGCTGGCCCGGCGCGCGGCGCGATTTTCGGCTTCGCGCAATTCCCGCTGCACCGCCGGCAGCAGGCGGCCGAGCTGGCCTTTCATCAGAAAATCGTGCGCCCCGGCCTTCATCAACGCCACGGCGGTTTCCTCGCCGATGCCCCCGGAGACAATGATGAACGGCAGATCGAGCCCGGACTGCTGCAACGCTTGCAGCGCCTGCGCGGCGTCGAACGCCGGCATTTGGTGATCCGAAAAGACGATGTCCCAGGGTTGCTCGGCCAGCGCCGCCCGCATCGTCTCCGCCGTTTCGACGCGGCGCTGGGTCACGTCGTAACCGCCGCCGCACAGCAGGCTGGTGATGACGCGGGCATCGAAC
>JAKCAB010000641.1 GCA_021839785.1 bacterium
TGGTCGATCGGGATGTCCAGGCCCTGCGTGCGCTTCACCATTTCGCAGGTGTTGCGCAAAACGGTCAGCGTTTTCAGGCCGAGGAAGTCCATCTTCAACAACCCGAGGTCGCCGACCGGCCCCATCGCGTATTGGGTGACGATCGCGCCGTCCTCGTCCGCTTTGAGCGGGAGCAGGTTGACCAGCGGCTCCGGGCCGATGACCACGCCGGCGGCGTGCACCGACGCGTTGCGGCAGACGTCCTCGAGCACCATCGCCATGTCGATCAACTCGCGCGTCTGTTCGTTGGACTCGTAAGCCTGCTTGAAGTCCGGCGATTTCTCGAGCGCCAGCTCCAACGTCATCTTGAGTTCGTTGGGAATCGCCTTGGCCAGCCGGTCGCAGTCGCCGTAGCCCAGCCCCATCACCCGCCCCACGTCGCGCACGACCGACTTCGCGCCCAGCGTGCCGAAGGTGATGATCTGCGCCACGCAATCGCGGCCGTACTTCCCGCGCACGTATTCGATCACCTCCGCGCGACGGTCGTCGGCGAAGTCGATGTCAATGTCCGGCGGGTTCACGCGCTCGGGGTTGAGGAAGCGCTCGAACAGCAGGCCGTAACGGATCGGGTCCACGTTCGAGATTTCCAGCAGGTACGTGACGATCGAACCGGCCGCGGAACCGCGCGCCACGCAGGCGATGCCCTTGCCGCGCCCGTGCTGGACGAAGTCGCCCACGATCAGGAAGTACGAAACGAAGCCGGTTTTCTCGATCACCGCCAGCTCCAGCCGCAGCCGGTCGAGCACGACCTGGAGCGCGGTTTGAACCTCGCCGGTTGCCGACCGCCCGCCGCCGGAGGCCGGCGCGGACGTGGTTTCGCCGCCGGCTTCGGAGGTTGCCTCGCGTGGTTCGACGTACGTCGGCAGGCGGGTTGGGTCGTCGATGCCCTCGACCACGAAGTCGTCACCCTTGGGCCGGGCGTGGATCGTGTAGCGGCGCTCCAAACCCTGCGCGAGCAACTGCCGCAGGTAGTCTTCTCGCGTGGACCCCGTCGGCGGCTGAAACACCGGGTAGTGGAGCTTGCCGAACTTGATGTCCAGGTGGCAGCGCTCGGCGACGGCGAGGGTGTTTCGCACGGCCTCCGGCACCTCGGCGAACAGCGCGGCCATCTCCTCCGCCGAGCGCAGGTAGAATTGCTCCGGTTGGTAGCGCGGTTTCGGATCGTCGCGGGTCACCTGCCGGCCAATGCAGACCAGGCAGTCGTGCGCGGTCCAGTGGCCGCGTTCGAGGTAGTGCACGTCGTTCGTCGCGACGAGTTGGAGCCCGAATTCCTTCGCCCACGGGATCAAGTGCCGGTTCACCTTGGCCTGCTCGGCGATGCCGTGGTCCTGGAGTTCCAGGAAAAAATTCTCCGGCCCGAGCGTCTGCTTGAACCAGTCGATCGTGTCGCGCGCGAGATCGGGTTGGTCCTCCGCGATCAGACTCGGGATTTCGCTCGCCAGGCAGCCGGACAACGCGATCAAGCCCGCGTGGTGCGCGGCCAGCAGTTCTTTGTCGATCCGCGGCTTGTAGTAATAGCCCTCGAGGTGCGCGGCGGTGACGAGCTTGATCAGGTTCTTGTAGCCGGTCTCGTTTTGGGCCAGCAGGACCAGGTGGTGATAGGCGTCGCGTCCGCCGTTGAGCGTCTTCTTCTCCAGCCGGCTGCCCGGCGCCACATAAACTTCGCAGCCGATGATCGGCTTGAGGCCGGCCTTTTTCGCGGCCTGGTAGAAGTCGATCGCGCCGTACAGGACGCCGTGGTCGGTGATCGCCAGCGCGCCGAAGTTCAGCGCCGCCGCGCGCTCCATCAGGCGGTCGATGCGGCACGCCCCGTCCAGCAACGAGTACTCGGTGTGGAGGTGCAGGTGGACGAATTCGGCGCGCGACATCGCGGCGATTATCCGCCGTGGCCGGGAGGGCGCAAGCAGTCCCGAATCCCGCCACAGGCCGGGCGGTCACGCTGGGGCTGGGCCGGGCCAGCCGAGGCCTTCGTGGCTTAAGCCGCGACGGGCGCCAACTGAGGCGTGGGCGCTGGCGTGGCGCCGCCACCCGGGGCTTGCGGGGCCGCGGCCTGGAACGGCTCGAGTTCCTCGCCCTGGCGCACGAGACGGGCGCTGTTGAAAACGACGATCAGCGAACCCGCGTTGTGCAGGATGGCGGCGATGATCGGGTTGATGTAGCCGAACGCCGCCAGCGAGAGCCCGCCGATGATGAAAACGACGCCGAACAGGAAGTTCTGGTTGATGACGTTGCGGGTCATCCGCGACAGCTTTACCAGGAACGGCAGCCGGCGGAGGTCGTTGTTCATGAGCGCGATGGTGGCGCTGTGGATCGCCACCTCGCTGCCGGCCGCGCCCATCGCGATGCCCATGTCGCCGGCCGCCAGCGCGGGCGCGTCATTCACGCCGTCGCCGACCACCGCGACGCGGTAGCCCTTGCCCTTGATCTGGCGGACGAAATCGACCTTGTTCTGCGGCAGGCATTCGGCGACGACTTCCTCGCAACCGATTTCGCGGGCCACGCGCGCCGCCACCGGCTGGCGGTCGCCGGACACCATTGCGATCCGGCGCACGCCGGACTTGAGCAGGTCGCCGAGCGAGCCGCGGGCTTCCTTGCGGGTTTCGTCGCGGAGCCCGACCCAGCCCACATACTGGCCGCCGCGGGCGACAAAAATGAGGCTGAAGCCTTCGGTCTCGTTCAAGTCCACGGTCCGGGTCACGTCCTCGGCCAGGCCGTTGTCCTTGAGCCACTGGGCGCGGCCGATGATTACGTCGGCGCCGTCCACCTGCGCGCGGATGCCGCGGCCGGCGGTTTCCTTGAAATTCTGCGGCTCGACGAGCGGCACGCCCACCTCGCCGGCCAGTTCGCTCAGGGCCTTGGCGGTGGGGTGGTTGCTGTACTTCTCGGCGGAGGCCGCGAGGCGCAACAGCTCCGCGGGTTTGATGTCGCCCACCGGCGCGAGCCGGCTCACCGCGAGGCGGCCGGTGGTGAGGGTGCCGGTCTTGTCGAAAATGAAGGCGTTGATGCGCGCGGCGAGTTCGATGTCGGCCACGTTTTTGATGAGAATGCCGAGGCGCGCCGCCGCGGAAAGCGCCGCGACCATCGCGGTGGGCGATGCCAGAATGAAGGCGCACGGACAGGTTACGACGAGCACCGAGATCACGCGGTTGAGGTCGTGCGTGAAGGCCCAGACCAGCGCGCCCAGCACCAGCACCAGCGGCGTGTAATAGACCATGTACTGGTCCACGATGCGCATGATGGGCAGCTTGGTTTTCTCGGCGGCGAGGATCAGTTCCCGCACGCGGCCGAGGGTGGTGTCGGTGCCGGCCTTGGTGACGCGGACTTCGAGGACGCCGGTCAAATTCTGCGTGCCGGCGAACACCTGGTCGCCCGGCCGCTTGTCCACCGGGAGGGATTCGCCGGTGATGTTGGCTTGGTTGAAGGAACCTTCGCCGCTGGCGATGACGCCGTCGGCCGCGACGTTGTCGCCGGGCCGGATGCGGATCACGTCGCCAACCTTGAGTTCGGCGACGGCGACCTCTTCCTCCGTGCCGCCGTTGAGGAGGCGCCGGGCCTTGGTGGGCGTCAGTTTGATGAGCGACTCGATGGAGGCGCGCGCGCCGGCGGCGGTGCGGGTCTCGATGATTTCGCCCAAGAGCATGAAAAAGGCGACGAGGCCCGCGGTCTGGTAATCGCCGACGCCTAGCGAACTAGTGCCGGCGCCCAGCGCGGCGGCGCCTTTCCCAAACGAGGCGAGCACGGCGATCGCGACCAGCTCGTTGATGCTCAGAATGCCACGGCGCAAATCCTGCACCGCCGTCTTGACGATCGGGGCGCCGAGAACGAGGGCGCCGATCATGGCGCTGGCGCTGGCGACCATCTGGCCGCTGGAGAACAACCACCTTACCAGGAGCGAGTTCAAAAGGAACATCATCCCCACGAGCGTTTGCGTGAGGTGGACGGGGATGTGCTCGTGGTCGTGGCCGCAGCTTTCGCAATGCTCATGGTCGTGATCGTGATCGTGATCGTGATCGTGGTGGTGGTGCGCGCGGGCAGACGCGGCCTCTTTGCGGGATAAAAGCGAGGTGACTTGCATGGCCGGCGATCTCAGGTGGCCGCGGCCGGTCGGGACCGGCCGGGGCGGGCTTCAGAGCCGAGGTTGGGCGTCGAAAGTGTCATGCGGAACGGCGGCAGCTACCGCGTTTCGGGCGCTTCTTTCTTGAGCGGTTCCCGACTCAACTGTAGCCGCACTTCGCGGGTTTGTCCTTCCGGGGTGTCGGAAAGGAAGAATTTTTCCTGGGCGTTGGTCATCACGCGCCCCAGCCGGGCCGCGAGCAGGCGGTCTTCGAACAGCGCCGGGTCCTTGAGGTACTCGGGCAATTGCTCTTTGAAGGCCTTGGCTTCGGCGCTGACGGTGGTGACGAGCCGGTTGCTGCTGCCCACGCCGCGGGCGATGATGGCGTCCGCCTCGCCGAGCGCCCTGCTGGTGACCTGATCGCGGTAGCCGAGCGCGTCGCTGATCTTTTGGCTGCGCTCCTGTTCGGCGGAATTCACCGCCTCGAACGCGCCGCGCACGTCCGCCGGGGCCTTGGTTTCCACGTCGCTGGGTTCCATGGTGATGCCCAG
Organism: bacterium; assembly: GCA_021839785.1. Next base: position 4,645 of record JAKCAB010000641.1, read on the forward strand.
GTTCAATTCGTTGGCCTTGGTCCGGAAGCGCTCCAGCACGAGGTCGCGGAAGCCGCTTTTGTCCTTGTAGAGCGCGTCTTCGGCGGTGGTGCGGGCGGAGGCGTAAATGATCGCGTCGTTCAAAACGTTGGTCAGGAGCGCGGAGACGTTGGTGAAGCCGAAGGTGTAGCGGATGGGGTCGGTGATGCGGTACTTCACGGTGGCTTTCACGTGCAGGATGTTGCCGTCGGCGGTGAGCGTGTAGCCGTCGGCCTCCGGGCTGAGGAAACCCTTCGGGTTCGGTTCCGTGTTGTTCGCCTCCATCTCCGGCGTGGTGGTGTACCAACCGGTGCTGGAGGTGACCGTCTGGATTTCCCCGATGGGGATGCGGACCACCTCGTTGATCGGGAACGGCCAGGCCCAATGCCAGCCGGGCTTGCGAAGCTGCTCGCTGGCCGCGCCGACCGGTTTGCCGAAACGCAGGATCACGGCTTGCTCGTTCGGCTGGACGATGAACATGCCGGAGCACAAGAACACCAGCACCAGGATCGCCATGAGGAACTTGACGATCCGGAAGCTGCTGCTGAACGCCTCGGACAACGCCTGCGAACTGGCGTCCTCCACGCCGGTCGGCGGCGGCGGCGCGGGGGGTTCGGGCGCGGGAAGGATCGGGTCGCTCATGGCGTGCTGACCATGTTTGTGATCGTGTGTCGCGCCGGAGAAATTCCGCCTTTGAGCAGGTCAAACGGCGGGGTGCGCGGGTCAAGCACCAGCGTGGCCCGCTCTTTGAGCGATTGCTCCAACGCGTCGAGTTTCAAAAGGAACACCGCCAGTTCGGTGTTTTGCTCGAAGGTCTTGAGGTCCTTGGCGGCCTTGGCTTCGGCCTCGCCGATGATCTGGCGGGCGCGGCCGTCGGCGTCGGCCAGGATTTGCTCGCGCTTCAGGTCGGCGGCCGATTTGATGGCGATGGACTCCTTTTCGCCTTCGCCTTGGAACTGTTTCACCAGGCGCTCGCGCTCGGCCTTCATGCGGTCAAAGACCTTGGTGGTGATGCTTTCGGGCAGGCCGATTTGCTTGATGCCCAGGAGGACCACTTCCACGCCGTGGCTGTCGGCCGCCTTGGCCTTCAACGTGTCGAGCATCTCCTTCTCGATGTCGTCGAACTTCAGCGCCTTCGGATCCACGGAAATGAAATCGCTCAGCGGATGCCGGCCGACGGTGCTGTTTTTGGCGTCGCGCAGCAAAATCTCGAGGTTCTGCGCCGCGCGCGCCTCGTCGCCGCCGAAGAGTTCGAGGAACTTCCGCGGGTCGCTCACGCGCCAGCCGATGAACGCCTCGATCACGATGATCCGGCCGTCGCGCGTGGTGGTCTGCTCGTACTTCTTTTCCAGGTTGTGGATGCGGTTGTCGAAGCGGTGGATGTTCTGGATCGGCCAGGGCAGGCGCAGGTACAGACCGGGCTGTTCGATGCTGCGGGAATACTTGCCCAGCGTGGTGACGACCACCACCTCGGTCTGGCGCACCTGGAAGAAGAAGAGCATCGCCAGGAAGATCAACACGACCACCAGGCCGGTGGCGAGGGTGAGCGGGTTCTTGTTCATGGTTCGGTCAAAGGCGGTTCGGCGGGTCAGGGCTTCTTGGACTGCGCCGGCAGGGTCGTATCAAGCAGGTCCGGGCGGATCTTATCCTCCAGGTTCAGGGTCACGACCTCGTGGGCGTTGGTGGGCACCACCACGTATTTGCGGACCGGTCCGAGCGCGCGGCTGAGGGTGTCGAGGTAAGTCCGTATCCGGTACACGTCCGGCGAAGCATTGTAGGCCAACACTTGGTTGGTGAACCGCGCCGCCGTGCCCAATGCCGCCGAAGTGATTTGAGCGCGGTAAGCCTCGGCTGCGTCCACCTTGCGGCTGGCCTCGGCCTCGGCCAGCGGCAGGCGTTCGGCGGCGTAGGCCTGGGCGTAGTAATTCGTCGCTTCACGATCCTGCAACGCGCCGAAGACCGCCTCGAAGTCCGGGGCCACCTTGACTGGCGGGTGAATGCCGTGCAGGCCCACGAAAAGCACGTTCACGCCCAGCTTCAGGGCGTCGGCGCGCTCCTGGATTC
>JAKCAB010000820.1 GCA_021839785.1 bacterium
CGCCGGCTGCCAGAGGCTGGGGACCGGATCGGGTAACGGCACCAGTTTGCGAGGCAGGCCGTCGGGATTCCCAGGTTTCGTGGCGTGGACCGTCACGGAGTTGTCCGGTGCGATCGTCAACCATTCACCACGATTCGCCTCGGCGTTGCGCAGTCGAAAGCGGCTGGACCAGGCCCCGCTGTTGCCATAGCGAGCACCCAGGGTCGTGGAAAGAAACGCGTCGGCCAACCCGCCGCCCACATGGGCCGCGTCGTGCGTGTGACCGCAAATCATCAGCGGAGATTTCGCGTGCGGATGAGCCGCCCGCAGCCATGAGCCAACGGCCAGCAGGCGCGCGGTCACCAGCCGGGCCTCGCGCACCTTGCCGAACGGGTGCACGGTGCGAAGCAGACTGCCGAGGTCCTCCTCGAACCAGTGTTCAATGCTGCGCAGCCCGCAGCGTTTCAACCAGCCCGCGGTCGCCGAGACAAACCGGCCGATGCCTCCCGCGTTGCACGCCGGGATGGCTGCGTGCCCGTGCTCGAAGTACAGCCCGCGGGCGGAATTCCAGCAGTACCGGACGATTTCCGCCCGGCCTCTCCACTCGGCTTGCAGCACGCGATCCAGTCGCTGGCGGCGATCGGCGATCAGCTTCAGCAGCCGCTCGGAGGCCGCCGGCTGCGACACCACGCTGTCGTCAATGAACCATTGCGGGCGCTCTGCGGGCGTGTCGCGGGGGCCGAGCCGCTTGAACGCCACGCCTTCGCGGGCAAAACCGTGGCTGAGAAAAACGCGGCCGTGCCGGTGTTCGAGCAACTCCCTGAGCTGGTGGTGCACCCGCGGGTGGCGCAGCAGCGCGGTCCAGGCCCGCGCATGGCGGATGCCGGCGGCCGACGGTGTTCGCTCCAGCCAGCATTCTCCGTCCAGTCCCAGCCGGACTTCCGCGTAAGTGTGGCGCAAGGCCACGCCGCGCACGGCCCGCCGGGCCTGCTTGACGCGATCGGCGAGCACCTCCGCGTCGTGGTTGCCGGCCACATAGACGATGCGCCGCACGCGCGGCAACCGGGCGAAGATTTCCGGGTATCCGCGTTTGATGACCCCGTACCGTTCGTGCGCCAGCTCCAGAAAATCTCCGTTGAGCACCAGCACGCCGCGACACTCGATCACTTCGTCCAGCAAATGGCAAAACGCCCGTGCCTTCTCCGATCCGAACGTGTCGCGGTGCGGCAGGCCGAGATGGAGATCCGAAACGACGACCCATTCGCCGAAGCCACGCGCGAACGCCGCGAAATCCGCCGCCGCGGCCGGCTGCTCACATGCCACTTCGATGCCTTCCGGCCCGCACCAGATGAGTGTCTGGCCATGCTCTGCGGGCTGCCAGCGACCGGAGTCCACGAGTTCCGTCACCAGCGCCTCGGCTTCGCTTTGTTCCCAGGCACCGGCCACGACGAGCGTGGCGTCAGCGGCGGCATGGTGCGCCACGCCTGCCGGCGGCTGGTCACCCGCGAGCTCCGTCAGCCTTGTCACCCGTGAACCTTTTGTTGCCGCGGCCCAGGCCGCTTCCCGGCGGGTCGTCGCCGTCACCTGGCGCGCCAGGGCCGCCCGCGCCAACGGCAATATCACACTGGTGGCTTGTTGCGAGAGCCCACGGTCGGGCCGGAGCGTCGCGCCAACATGGACATCGACATGATCGCCACGTACCAGAAAACAGTGATGCCGCCGCCTCAGTCGCGGCCAGAACCAGCCCCCGCAAATCAGTTCGTGGGCGAACGCCTGGCCGACCGCTGCGTCCTCCGCAGCCACACCGAGGAAGTTCGGGCCTCCGCCCGCCTGCTGGACATGGAAGTAGCCACGGTTCGCCGCCAGTGCCTGCCACCGGCGCCACCACACCGCATCGGCTGGCGGCGCCCCGCGGTATCGGAAATCGCACCGCACGTCGTGCCCCGCGATCCGAAAGCGCCCGCTGAGCCTGCGGTCGCCACCACAACCAGGCGTGGCTGCCGGCAACGAAGTGGGTGCTCCCAACTTGGCCGAGGTTCGCAAGGGGGACACCTGCACGTCCACCGAGTAGTCAGGGCGGGCAACGGAACGGAACAGCAAGCTCGGTTGTGGATTGGTCATTCCCGGCCTCGATACCAAACGTACCCCCTCGCCTATGACGGATGGCTGCGGGCCAGGTCAAGCTGATCCTGCCCAGTTGGGCCGCTTTTCACCGTTCGGTCACCGGGCTGTAACCTGCGGCACGGCGGCAGCAGCGAGGCGATGGAATCCAGCGGTCTGGGTTTCTACGCCGGACCACGTGCCGAAACGGTGACAGATGTAAAATGACGGTGTCAGAGTGCTTTTCTCGTTGCGCAGTGCCGAGTGTGCAGCCTAATGCAGACGAGGTCGGGGAAAGGCGTGGATTGAGTCCGCGCGACCAGACACCAAACTATGAAAGTGCTGTTCACAATCCAAGGCGAGGGCCGCGGCCACCTCACCCAGGCGCTCGCCATGAAAGAGATGCTCGAGCGGCGCGGGCACCGCGTCGTGGGCGTCGTCGTGGGCAGCAACGGCACGCGTCCGCTGCCGGACTATTTCCCCGCCAGCTTCGAGGTCCCCGTCGAGACGATCGCCAGCCCGGGCTTCAACTTCCGGCAGGCCCGCGGCGTGTCGTCGCTGGCTTCCTTGCGGGATTTCCTGCGCGGGCTGCCCGCGTACCGGCGGAGTCTGCGTCACCTGCGCCGCGTGTTACGGAACACCGCGCCGGACCTGGTGATCAACTTCCTCGAGCCGGTGATGGGCCTGAACAACCTGATCTTCGGTGCCGGGGTGCCCACGCTGGTCGTCGGACATCAGTACATGCTCGAACATCCAGCCTTTCCGCGCGTGACGAAGTTCCGCCCGCACCAATTGGGCATGCGCGCCTACATCGCGCTGGTGGGGGCGCGTTCGTCCCGGCTCGCACTGTCCTTTTACCCGGCGGCCGGGCTCTCGGCGCGGCGGTTGACCGTGTGCCCGCCGCTGCTGCGAGGGCGCGTGCAAGAGTTGGAGCCGGCGGCGGGGGATTACCTGTTGGTGTACCTGCTGAACCACGGTTACGCCGAGCGGGTTCTGCGCTGGCACACGCTGCATCCGCACGTGCCGGTCCATTGTTTCCATGACCGACCGGGCGCGCCGGCCGAGGATCGGGTGTGCCCCAACCTGACTTTCCATCGGCTCGACGGCGAGCGGTTTCTGCGTCTGATGGCCGGCTGCCGGGCCGTGGCGACGACCGCGGGTTTTGAAACCGCGTGCGAGGCGGCTTATCTCGGCAAGCCGTTGCTCATGGTGCCGGTGGAGAACCACGTCGAGCAGTATCTCAACGCCTGCGACGCGGAACACGCCGGCCTGGGCATCCGGGACGAAACCTTCCAGCTTTCGCGCCTGCTGGGGACGCACAACGGCGAGCGTCGCACCGCTTTCCGCCATTGGGTGGAGCGCGCCGAAGCCATTGCCATGAGGGCGGTCGAAGACTGCGTCGGAAACCGCGCCGAGGCGCTCGACTCGGTTCCGGTGAGCCCGGTGGCCAGCGAGTCCGCCGTCTGAAACCTTCTCACACGGTCGGAGCCGGAAGTGGAGCACGCCTGGTTTTCGCGACCCGTAGGCCGGTATTTGGCCCGGAGTGCGTGCCAAGCATCCGCGCGCGAATTTCCACCGCAACCGCCGGCACCGGTGCCGGCCTTGGTTCGGGGTTTGACGCCATTTGCCAATGCGGCAGGCTTGCGGCATGTCGCGTTGCCTTTGGTTTGGGCTGTTCGTGGCGGCTCCGGTCCTGGCCCTGCCGGTCCTCGAAATCACCCATGACGACACGGTGATTGACCGGTCTTGCGTGGTCCGCATTTCGCCGAACACCGTCATCGCTGACGCGAACACGAATGGCGTGGTCCACATTGCTGCGGATAACCTCACTGTGCGTTTCGCGGAAGGCGCCGAGTTGCGCGGCGCGCCCGCGGACACGCCGTGGGACCAACTCACCGGCATCGGCATCCGGCTCGACGGCCACCGCGGCGTGACGATCGAGAACGCCTGCGTGCACGGCTTCTTCAACGGTTTGGTCGCGACGCACGCTGACCTGCTCACCGTGGCTGGCGGCGATTTCTCGGACAATTACCGCCAGCACCTGCGCTCAACCCCGCAGGCCGAGGACGGCGCGGACTGGCTTTTCCCGCACCACAACGACGACGTGAAATGGCGCGACGAGTACGGCGGCGCGGTCTGCGTCGAAGAATCCAACGGCGTGACGATTCGCGACGTGCGCGTTCGGCGCGGGCAGAACGGGCTGGTGCTCGACCGCGTGAACCATTCGCGCGTGTACGACAACGATTGCTCGTTTTTGTCCGGCTGGGGGCTGGCGATGTGGCGCTGCAGCGAAAACACGATTTCCCGAAACGCCTTCGACTTTTGCGTGCGCGGCCACGTCGAGGGCGTCTATAACCGCGGCCAGGATTCGGCAGGCATCCTGTGTTTCGAGCTGTGCAACGACAACGTCTTCGCCGAGAACTCCGCCACCCACGGCGGCGACTGTTTCTTCGCCTTTGCCGGACGCGAGGCGTTGGGCGAAATCTGGATGGAGCGCGAACGCGAGCGCCTGCGCCGCGAGACCGGCCACCGGGACGTGGACAACCTGATCCGCGTGCCGGCGGATTTGGCGCGGCGGATGAGTGCGCTGGGCTGCAACCAGAATCTCCTGATCGGAAACGACTTTTCCTACGCGCCGGCGCACGGCATCGAGATGACCTTCAGCGAGGGCAACGTGTTCGCCCGAAACCGGCTGATCGAAAACGCGATCTGCGGCGTCTGGGGCGGGTTCTCTTCCGAGACGCTGATCGTGGAAAACCTCATCGAGGGTAACGGCGGCATGGCCTACGGCCTCGAACGCGGCGGCATCAACATGGAACACGCCTCGCTGAACCGCATTTTGAACAACACGTTCCGCAACAACAAATGCGCGATCCACCTTTGGTGGCATGACAGCGGCGCGCTGCTCAAGTCGCCCGGCGTGGCGGGGAATTATCGCGGCGTCACGGGGAACGTCATCGCGGGAAATACCTTCACGATCGACGACGGACAGCCGTTCAGAAACCTGCGGCCCGACGAAAAACTCATCGTGCTCCAACTCCGCGACGAGGGCACGAACCACGTCCACGACAATTTCTACGTCAGCAACCGCGTGGATTTGCGGTTCAGCAACGCCGTCGAATTCGCGGTGAAGCCCGGAACGGAGCCGCTGCGCGCCGGCCCGGTGCCCGGCTACACGATTCCGAAAATCCAAGTGCTGGGAAAGGCCCGCCCGGTCGGCGCGCGACCGGAACTCCGCGGACGCGAGCAAATCGTCATGGACGAGTGGGGGCCGTGGGACCACACGAGCCCGCTCGTGCGACCGGTCACCGCGGCCGGCGGGGAATTGGCCTGGGAAGTTTTCGGCGTGAAGGCGCTCCACGCCGAGGTGCGGCGCGGCGCGGCGCAGGCCCGCACCGAACCGTCCCAGTCAGGTAGCTCCGAGATCGTTCGGTTGAAGGCCGGTCCGGGCGTGACGCCTTACACACTCGCGTTGAGCGGCGACGGTTTTGCCCGCACGCTCACCGGCACGCTGGTCGCGGCGAAGTGGGACGTGGTGTTCTTCCCTTGGAAGCCGGAACAGGACCCGCGTCAGGACTACCCCGGCTGGCGCAAACTGGCCGACGCCCCGGCGGCGGTGCGGGCCACCGTGGGCGCGCTGGATTTCAGCTACGGCTGGCGCGGTCCGAAGGACATGGTGATTTCGGACGAGGTGACTCGACGCGGGCCGGACGGCGATCATTTCGGCATGATCGCACGCACGTGGCTCGCCTTGCCGGCCGGCAAGTGGCGCTTCACGACGCTCAGCGACGACGGCGTGCGCGTCACCGTCAACGGCCGGAAGGTCATCGAGAATTGGGCCTGGCACGGGCCGACGAAAGACGAAGGCACGCTCGACCAAGCAAACGCGGGGGAGGCGGAGATCGAAGTCGAGCACTTCGAAATCGACGGTTACGCGGCGCTACAGGTGAAGCTGGAGTCGGTGCGGTAGTGGCTTCACGGCCGCCCAAGCTGGCGAGGGGCAGCCGCACCAACCGTCCCAGCCATCGAGGAGGGGTGGCCTCGCGTGGGGCGATCAAGGCTCGCAGCCCGGCCGATCACATTCGGAGGCTACTCCTTCTTCGGCACCTTCAGTTCGAGGCAAAGATCGCGCAGTTGCTTCGGCTCGACCGCGCCCGGCGACTCAGCCATCAGGCAGGTGCCCTTGGCCGTCTTGGGGAAGGCGATGACGTCTGGTCAACGCGACAGTTGAGAGTTGCCTCCCTGCACAATCGCCATGTGCCAACCCGGTCAATCCTCGACCCGTGGCTTTACCGCACTCGCCTCCCGGGCGATGCGCTCCAGGGCACTCGCGATCTCAGGATTGACTTCCTCTGACGCGAGTAACTCGGCCAACTGGGAGTAATCGGACTTGTTCATCGAGTTGGGCAGTCCCAGCTTCTTGAAGAACGCACCAAAAACGGCGGGCAGGTAGTCGTCGCTTACTTTGTTCGTCTTCCAGAAAGGGTGTTGCGGGTCATTCAGTGCCACAGGAATCGTGTTTTCGATGATCGCCTCCTCCATTGCCTTCCGGCGGCGCTCCAAGTCCGCGAGGCCGAAGAGATCGACCGACTTGCGGTCTTGGTCCACCCAACGACGTAAAAGCTCGGGCGTGCAGAAATAGTTC
>JAKCAB010000143.1 GCA_021839785.1 bacterium
CGAACCGCGGCAGCACCCACTTAATAAGCACAAACCAAACCGCCACCACGCCGATGAAGTAAACGATGTCCATAAAAGCGGCCACGCCGCGCGCCCAAAGATGCGCCCGGCGCAGCGAAACTCAACTCCCAAACCACGTCCGGCCCACGCCGCCCAGCGTCGATCCGGGCGCGCCAGAGCGCTGTCGCCTCCCGACCGCCGGCATTTCGCCGTTGCCCCCCTCGTCTGCCGATCCTAGCCTGCGCGCGTGGATTCGACCGCTTCATCCGCTTCGCCCGCGCAATCCCCGACCGGCCGGCCCGATGGCCGCCGGGCGGACGAACTGCGTCCGTTACGCTTCCAAAACGGCATTGCGCCGCACGCCGCCGGCTCGACCCTGATCGAATGTGGCAACACCCGCGTCATCTGCGCGGTGACCGTCGATAACGTGGTGCCACGCTGGATGAAGGAGCAAGGCGTCGAAGGCGGCTGGCTGACTTCCGAGTACTCGATGCTGCCGTACTCGACCCTCGGCCGGAAGCCGCGTGACATTTCCAAAGGCAAACTCGACGGCCGCTCCCAGGAAATCCAGCGCTTGATCGGCCGGGCGATGCGCGCCGCCGTGGACCTGAAAAAGCTGGGCACGCGAACGCTCTGGGTGGATTGCGATGTGTTGCAAGCCGACGGCGGCACCCGCACCGCCGCGATCACGGGCAGTTACGTGGCCCTGGCGCTGGCGATCCAGAAACTCCAGGCCGCGGGCGAACTCGACAACGATCCGTTGATCACACCGGTCGCCGCCGTGAGCGTTGGCGTCGTAGCCGGCGAACCCACGCTGGACTTGAATTACGTCGAAGACGCCAGCGCCGAAGTGGACTTGAATCTCGTGATGACCGGCGCGGGCGCGTTCGTGGAGGTGCAGGGCACCGGCGAAAAAGGCACGTTCAGCGACGCGCAACTGGCGGCGTTGCTGGCGCTGGGCCGGGCCGGGATTGCCCAACTGCTCGCCGCCCAGCAAGCCGCTTTGAAAGCCGCGTAGCGAATCGCTCCGTTTTTTGCTGATGAGCAAGCCGAAGCCCACCCGCTTTTATTTCATCCGCCACGGCGAAGTCGAAGCGCGTTACCAGCGCGTCTTTGGCGGTCGCCTCGATATCGATCTTTCTCCGCGTGGCGTGGAACAAGCCGAGCACGTGGCCGCGCATCTGCGCGACACACATTTCGACGCCGTCTTTGCCAGCCCGATGAAGCGTGCCCAGCGCACGCTGGCGCCGCTCGCGGCGACCAATGGCTACCAACCGGTCACGCTGCCGGGCCTGCGCGAAGTCGATTTCGGCGCTTGGACCGGCTTTACGTGGGAAGAGGTCAAGGAACGCTTCGGCCAAAGCGCCTTCGACTGGCTGCGCGAATTGGACCGCGGCGGCATCCCCGAGGCGGAACCCGCCGCCGATTACCGCCGTCGCGTCGCCGGCTGCCTCGATGAAATTTTGAAGCGCCACACCAGCCAAACCGTGGCTGTGGTTTGCCACGGCGGCGTCATTCGCATGGCGCTGGCGCACCTGCTGGAATTGCCGCTGCCCAAGCTGGCGCACTTCGAAATCGACTACGCCAGCATCACGGTGGTGGACCACCGCCCCGCGCGGCCGGAGGTGCAGTTGCTCAACTTCACCCCATGGCGGAACCGCCTGTAACGCGCGGCGACCTGTTGAAGGTCACCGTCAGCACCCCAGTCGAGGCCGAGGAAGCCGTGGCCGCCTTGGTCGAACGCCTGTTCCGCCAGCCGCCGGCGCTCTACACCCACGAGGAAACACTGATCACCGAAGTCAGTGTTTTTCTGGATCCCAAGCCCGGCTTCAGCGCGACGCAGCGGGCACGGCTTGAGGCCGGCCTGCGCCGCTTGCAGGCGATGGATGTGCCGGTGGGCCGCTGGCGCCTCAAGACGACGTTGCTGCCGCATCGCAACTGGGCCGAGGCCTGGAAGCGCCATTTCAAACCGCTGGCCATCGGCGAGGCGCTGCTGGTCAAACCCACCTGGAGCCGACGCGCGGCTTTGCCCGGCCAGGCGGAGGTGCTGCTCGACCCCGGCCTGAGCTTCGGCACCGGCCACCATCCGACCACGGCGTTCTGTCTGGAACAGGTGGCGGCCTGCCGCGCCGCGGGCGCGTCGTTCCTGGACATCGGCACCGGCTCGGGGATTCTCGCCATCGCCGCGGCCAAGCTGGGTTACTCGCCCGTCGAGGCATTCGACTTCGATCCCGAGGCGGTAAAGGTCGCGAAGGCGAACGCGGACCTGAATGGCGTGCGCCGACAGGTGCGAATCGAACGTCGCGACCTGCGGCGTCTGCCGGTCAGCACCGCGCGGCAGTTCGATCTGGTTTGCGCCAACCTGCTCGCCAACCTGTCGATCGAACAGGCGGCGCGCATCGCCTACCGCGTCGCCACGGGAGTAACGCTGGTCCTGGCGGGCATTTTGGCCACCGAGTTCGACGAGGTTGCCCGCGCCTACGGCGAACGGGGCTGGAAGTTGGTCGCAGACCGCCACGTCAAGGAATGGCGCTCCGGGGCGTTTCGGCGGACTTGAGTTGCGGTTCCAAGCCTTGGAGGCGCGAAAGGCAGCGAAGCTTGAGTTCGTTTACGCATCTTTCGGCAGCAATTTCCGGAGACGGTCGGTGGCCGCGTCGCGGTCAATCGTGCCGGCCGTGACCGCCAACGAGAGGTTTTCCCAACCCGGCCCGTCGGCCTTGGTCTCAATGCCGTTGAGCCGCAGGAAAACGATGCACGTGCCCAGCGCCACCCGTTTGTTGCCGTCAACGAACGGGTGGTTCCGGCAAAGGTAGAACAGATACGCCGCCGCCACTTCCGCCAGATCGCGGTAAGGCGACCGGCCGCCCAGCGTCGCTTGGGGCGCGGCCACGGCTGATTCCAGCAAGGCCATCTCCCGTACGCCATCCGCACCGCCGAAGCGGGCGATGACTTCGGCATGAATCTCCCGCACGATGTCCACCGTGAGGTGGAAACAGTTGTCCGGCGTGGCGCTCACGCCAGCCTCTTCAACGTCCGCGCGTAGTCCTTCATCGTGGACTTGATGACCTTCGACACCTCTTCGCGCGACGGCCGCGGCCGGATGGGGGTGAGGGTGAGAGTGCCGCCTTCATGCACTTCCACGTTCAGCGCGTCGCCGGTCTTCAAATGCGCCAGCTCCAGCAAGGCGGCATCGAAGATGAGACCCTGCGAATTGCCGACTTTGGTGATCGTCTTGATCATGGCGTAATACTATGTTTTACGTGTGGGCCGTCAAGCTGGCAGGACACCGGCGGGGGCTGCATTCGGGCCGTTGGGATCAACGAGGTTGCATGCGCTTACGGCGAACGGGGCGGGAAGTTGATCGCGGACCGCCACGTCAAGGAATGGCGCTCCGGGGCGTTTTGCAGAGCAAGGTGATTTGGCCGGACCGGACAGAAATCGTCGGCGCGGTTGCCCGTCAAATCAAGGCCGGGCCGAGATTTCGAGCATCCGCTCGATGGGCAGGCGGGCGCGCTCGAGGATCGCCGGCTCCAGCTCGATCCGCGGCGCGAGGCGGGCCATGCAATCGCGCAGTTTTTCGAGCGTATTCAACTTCATGTACTTGCACTCGCTGCACCGGCAGTGGTCGGAAGGCATCCGCAGCGCATCGAAGACCGGCGTGCAGATAAACTCCTTGCCGGGGCACTCCTTTTGCATGCGGTGGATGATGCCGGACTCGGTGACCACCACGAACCGCTGCGCCGGGCTGTTCCGGCAATAGGTGATCATCTTTTCGGTCGAGCACACCTCGTCCGCCAGGTCGCGCACCTCGCGCAGGCTTTCGGGGTGGACGACCACCTTCGCGTCTGGAAACCGCGCGCGCAGGCGCAGGATGCTGTCGCGCCGGAACTCGACGTGCGCGTAACAATTGCCGCGCCACAAAGTCATCGGCCGGCCGGTGCTTTCCATCACCCATTGCCCGAGGTTTTCGTCCGGGACGAACAGGAGGTCGCGCTCGGCCGGCGCGGCGCGGACGATCTTCTCCGCGTTGCCGCTGGTGCAAATGACGTCGCTGAGCGCCTTCACGGCGGCGGAGCAGTTGATGTAGGCGATGGTCCAGAAATTCGGGTTCGTGGCCTGAAGCTCGGCCAGCTTGTCGGCGGGACAACTCTCCTCGAGCGAGCAGCCCGCGTCCTTGTCGGGCAGGACGACGAGCTTGCCGGGGTTCAGAATCTTCGCGGTTTCGGCCATGAAATGCACGCCGCAGAAGACGATCACATCCGCGCTGGTCCGGGCGGCCTGTTGGGACAATCCGAGCGAATCGCCGACGTAATCCGCCAGGTCCTGGATTTCGGGCACCTGGTAGTTGTGGGCGAGGATCACGGCGTTGAGCTTGCGTTTCAACGCGAGGATTTCGCGCGAAAGCGCGTCCCGCCGTTCCGGAGCCAACTGGCGCCGGGTGGGAAACCGGTCCACGCCTGCGATCACGTTGTCAGCCACATCAATCACGCCGTCAAGTTAGCCACCGGTGGCGGCGGGTGCAACCGTGGCCGCGCGGGGCGTGGCCGCGGCCCTTGACGGCGGTCAAGCGAACAACCGGTGAACAGATCGCGGTGGACGCCGCGCCGCAGGACCGTAACGTCGCGGCATGGAAACGATCGGACCAAAGCTGTTCGAACGGGACTGGAACGACCCAAACTGTCCAAAGATCGCGACGGTTTTTCCGCGTCACGACGTGCTATTCACCGACCCGGCGTTTCATGCGCTGCAACGGACGGCCTTCGGTGGCTGGCTCAATAGCGCACGCGCCAAGCAGGGCCTGCCGGAGTTGCCGCCGGACGAACTTGGAAAGGAGATCGCGGCGGGAGTGAGTCTGATCCGGCAAGGCAACCTGCTCCTGATCCGCCCGGACCAAACGCCGTTGGAGGCCGTGCTCGACGGCGACGCTTATCTTCAAACGGTCCCCCGCGTGGACGGGGAAAAACCCAAGCCGTTCATCCGATACGTGCTGGGCAACAGCCCGGCCGTGGAGGAAGTGTTGCGCCAGCGAGGCGAACTGTGGCGGATGGCGCCGCAGCCCCGGAACCGGCGGGAAATTCAACGGTACATCGACGAGTGCAGGCTGCCGATCGGCAACGGACCCGCCGGCTATTACCACAACCCGAAGACGGGCACCCGGTACCTCACTTGCGAAAACCTGGCCCGGCTGGGCGAGCTCGATGATGCGTCGCTGACCCGCCAGATGGTTGAGATTGCCCGCTGGCGCGAGCGTCACAACGCCCAAGGCCAGCCGGAGCTGGAGTTCGTGGGCGCAGCGCTGAACCGAATCTGGCCCGCGGCGCTCACGGAACCGACGGTGGAAGCGCTGGCAGTGCCGGCGCTGCGCGAAGTACATGCCGGGCTGCTCCAAGCCTATCGCCAGGCCGCGGAACCTGACTTGTGCACGGACAACCCGCTTGCCGCGATCTGGCGCAACACCTTGTTCGCCTGCCTGGCGGGCGACGGCGGGGAACGGCACAGCATGGACGAGGTTTTGAAGGGGCTCAGTCCCGAATTTCACCTCCAAGTCGAGTGGCTGCCGGGCGGGCGCATTGCGGACCGCGAATTCATCTTCGACGACATTTATCCGAAGCCGGGGGAAAAGGGTGTGACCCCGGCGGTTCAGCGGCTTTGTCAGCCCCTGGCCAGGGCGGTCATTTTCAACTACGTGCGGGAGCACACCGACCTGGAGTTTTTGAACCTGGGCCATGTGGACCCGTCCGTGGGCGCCCCGCGCAATCGTCGCGGGCGCCGGGCGGTGTTCCTCGTGGAGTTCAAGGTTCAAAGCGAGCCTCGTCCGCGGGTCCACGTGCTGCGTTTCCAAAAATGGGGCATCCGCGAGCGCCTCGACCAGGGCAAAAGCCTTCAGCAAGCCTTCATCGATACCGACGATTACACGGAATACATCCTGGACCGTCGGCTCGGTTGCCGGCAATTGGGCATGAACCTGCCGCATCATTTCACGATGCACCGCGTGCAGGAAACTTACGATGGACAGGACCCTGAGCTGGCGGACATTCGCTACCAGGTGACGTTTTTCGAGCGGGCCTACATCCAGGGCGTCGCGTCAGACAAATTGCCCGAGCACAAACTGCAACCGCCGGGCTATGCCGTGGCGCTGGCGCGGTTGCTGGGCCAGGCCGCCGCGCCGAACCTGATCGTGGGCCGCATGACCGATGAAGACCCCGCGCAAATCATCTTCGACAGCGGCGACGAAATCATTCAGGAAGGAGCCGACGGCCTGCCCGCCGATCTGGTGGTGGGCGATCACAGCAGCAGCTTCAACGAGTACCGGCGGGAACTTGTGGAATTCGCGCGCGCCTACGCCGAGCCGGTCCGGCGCCGCAAAGCGGTGGTGCCGGAGCGGGACCGCCAGGCCTTCGAGGAGGCTTACTTGCAGGCGTTCGAGACCCGCTTCCGCCAGATCCAGCAAGACTACGCCAGCCGCCAGCGGGCGTTCGACGGCCTGTTTGCCTGGGCGCGGTACGACCCGAAAGGGAGTTTCGCCTTTCGCTGGGAAAAGGTGCTGGAGCGCCTCGCCCGGACGGACGCCCGAAGACTGGCGGACGAAATCCGGAAGTACCTTTGAGGTTGGGCAGTCGCGGTTCTGCGTGATCTGAATTGCTCGTAATCCGCGTTCAACGGCCCGACCACATCCGCACGACCACGCCGCCGTGACGCGGCACGTCCGCGCCATACT
>JAKCAB010000380.1 GCA_021839785.1 bacterium
TGGCCAGCAGCTCCGGCGCGGGATGTTCGTGGGCGTAAAACTCCCTGTAAACGGCGGCGCTGCGCAGCCGGAAGTCGGCGCTGAGGTCGATCACCTGGCAGCCGGCTTTGAGCAACGGGATGGCGTACTCCGCCGCGACGCCGTGCGGCAACGCCAGGAAAACCACCTGCGCCTGGCGGGCCAGCAGCTCCGCGTTGGGCTCGCTGAACCGCAGCGTTTTCGCGCGCGGGTGGCTGGCGAATTTGGGAAAGACCTGCGCCACCGTCTGGCCGGCCTGCTGGCGCGAAGTGACCGCTGCCAGTTCGGCGTGCGGGTGGTTCAGGAGCAGCCGCACCAGTTCCTCGCCGGAATAACCCGAGGCACCGACGATGGCGACTTTTACCGGCGTTTGCGCGGCGGTTGGAATGTTCGATTGCGTTTGCGAACTCATGATGTGCACTGGCGGCGTGAGCGCCGCCGATCACGGCGAAGGGTGCGAACGCCAGCGCGGCTTGGCAAGTCGCACGGTGTGGGCCGCAAGGAGAACCGCGCAGCGCCGGGCGGGGATCACCGAAAACGAGCGAGCCCCGGCGAACTTGCCAGGGCTCGGTGGGAGAAACTTCGGAACGCGAGTGGCGCGCGAATCAGGCGTGGCCGTGCTGTTCTTCGCGGGCCTTTTTGGCGTCGGCGATGACTTTGGCTTCCAGTTCCTTCGGCATTTCCTCGTAGTGGTCGAAATCCTCTTTGTGGGCGGCGCGCCCGCCGGTGAGCGAGCGGAGCACCGTCGAGTACTGGTAGAGTTCCATTGCGGGCACCTGGGCCTTGATGATCTGGTAACCGCCATCGGAGTCCATGCCCAGAATCTTGCCGCGTCGGCTGGAAAGATCGCCGATCACGTTGCCCATGCCATCGTCGGGCACCTTGATCTCGACGATGTGGATCGGTTCGAGCAGGCAGGGCCGGGCCGCTTGGAAGGCTTCGCGGAAGGCTTCCTTGCCGGCGATCTGGAAGGCCACGTCCTTGGAGTCCACCGGGTGCATCTTGCCGTCGTAGAAGTCGATCTTCACGTCCACGACGCGGTAACCGGCGAGCACGCCCTCGGTGCAGGCCGAGTTGACGCCTTTCTCGACCGACGGGACGAACACGCGATCCACGTTCTGGCCGACGAGGCTTTCGGTGAACTCGACGCCGCTGCCGCGCGGGAGCGGTTCGATGCGCATCCACACCTCGGCGAACTGGCCAGCGCCGCCGGTTTGCTTCTTGTGGCGGTACTTGGATTCGCCGCGCGATTTGATCGTTTCGCGGAAACGAATCTTCGGCGCCACGAGGTCGAAGTCCACCTTGTACCGTGTGCGCAGCCGCTCCGAAACGACCTGCAGGTGCAGTTCGCCCTGGCCGGACAACACGGTCTGGTGCAGCTCGGAATCGACCGTGTAATGGAAGGTGGGATCTTCGTTCGCGAGCGCAGCCAGGCCTTGCGCGACCTTGTCTTCCTCGCCCTTGGACTTGAGCTTGAGCGCCGCGTGGATGTTCGGTTTCGGGAACTCGACCTTCGGCAGCCGCACGTTGAAGCCGGGCGTGCACAGCGTGTTGCCGGTGTGCGTGTCCTTGAGCTTGACGGTGACGCCGATGTCGCCGGGGCCGAGGGCGTTGACGGCGGTGCGCGTCTTGCCGTTGAGCAGGGAGAGCTGGCCCATCCGCTCCGTCATGTTGCGGTCGGTGTTGAAAAGGTCCTGGCCGAAACGGACGGTGCCGGCATAGACGCGGAAGAAGGAGACTTCGCCGATGTGCGCCTCGTTGAGGGTCTTGAAGACGTAAATGACGGTGTTCGGATCGGTCAGGGCCACGTCCACGGGGGCGTCATTGGCGTCCAAGGCGCCGACCTTGGCGCGGTCCACCGGCGAGGAGCCGTACTTGGCGATGAAGTCCATCAACCGCGCCACGCCGACGTTGGTCTCCGCCGCGGTGCAGAACACCGGGATGATTTCCGCCTTCTGAAACGCGGTGTGCACGCCGGCGCGCATTTCCTCCTCGGAGAGGCCGCCCTGCTCGAAGAATTTTTCGAGCAGCGTATCGTCCGCCTCGGCGGTGTGCTCGATGAGTTCCTGGTGCAGCGACTTGGCCTTCTCGGCCCACTCGCCTTCGGCGGGGGCCTCGCCGTACTTGCCACTGCCGTCGGTCGCGTAGGTGACGATCTCGCTGCGCATCACGTCGAGCACCTTGTGGAAGCCGACGCCTTGATCGATCGGCAGCGCCATCGGAAAGACCTTCGGGCCGAAACGCTCCTTGAGCTGGGCCAGCACGCGGTCGAAGTCCGCGTGTTCCTTGTCCACCATGTTCACGACCACCATCTTGGGGATGTTGAAATCGGTGGCGTACTTCCAGACCTGCTCGGTGCCCAGGCCCAGGCCGTCCACGGCGTGCACGGCGATGACGGCGAAATCGCAGACCCGCAGCGCGCCCAAGGCTTCGCTGCTGAAATCCAAGTAGCCGGGGGCGTCGATGATGTTGAACTTCTTGCCCAGCCATTCGGTGTTCAGCAGCGTGGCGTGGATCGAGGTCTTCCGCTTTTGTTCGCTCTCGTGGTAATCGGACACCGTGGTGCCGTTGGCGATGCTGCCCAGCCGGCCAACGGCGCCGCTGCAGACCAACATGCACTCGCTCAGCATGGTCTTGCCGCTGGTGGCGTGGCCCACGATCGCGAAGTTCCGGATGTCACCTGACGAGTACTCTTTCATGGTTTGCGCTTTCTCGGCTCAAAAATATGTCGTGCGAGCCGCTGTTTTAGGCGAAACCGGAACGGCCGCCAACAAATCTTCGCGGAAAATGAGATCGGCTGACGGCCGGGCCGGACGCAGAACACCCAAGGCTTGGCAGCGCGGCTGGGAATGACGCGCTTCGCCTGGATCGGTGCGGCGCCGCTTGGCGCGCGTTTAAGTCCGTTGCCTCCGCCAGTTGCCGAGGCTGGCCACCTACCCCGACACGGGTTTCATCCAGATCAATTGCTGCTCAATGTTGTTGTTGAGCCGGTAAGGCTTGATGTGGTCCTGGAGCGCGGGGCCGAGAATCTCCAATTTCGCCAGGTCGGCCTCGCCCAGTCTGGCTTGGGCGCAGAAATTGAGATAGCCCACCTTGGCGAAGTCGATGCCCATCAATTCCACCGCCACGCGATCCGCGGCCAGCCAATCCGGACTGACCACGCACACTTGGTGATCCACCGGTGTGCCGCCCACGGGACCGTTGCCCTGCATGCCTTCCACGCCGTCGAGCACGGCCAGGTGCGGGTGCAGGCGCGGCGCCAGCGCGAACAGGTTCCAGTTGATGCCGCGGAACCCGCTGCCGTGGACGATCGGCTTGTCGTTCTTCGCCCCTGGTTTGCCCCGGCCCCAGCGGAAACCCGCGTCCTTGATCGGCGCGCCCACCACGATGTTCTTCAACGAAAGCGTCGCCACCACCCGGTCGTGGGTCTTGAAGCGCGTGGCCGAGATGACAAACGAATCCGGGTCGAGCAATATCCGCGAGGTGCGCATCGGGTGCGGGCGGAAATCCTTTTCGTCGAAGAGGTGCAACAACTCGGTCGCTTCCTGGTCGAGATCGACCAGCTTGACGCCGTACGGGCCGGCCAAGCGCGTGTAGTGGTAGTTGTCGAAGCCTTCAAGCGTGGGACCGCCGGCCGCCGATTCGGCAATGACGGTGCCGTCGAGTTTGCCGATGGATTTCAGGAACTCGAGGATGCCCTGGATGGTGTCGGCGTGCGTGGCGCAAAGCGGCGTGTCGATGGCCACGTTGTTGGGCTTGATCACCACGCGGCGCGAGCCGATGGCACGCTTCAGTTCGGCGGCGAAAGGTTTCAGGCCGTCGAAAGTCATCGCCGCGCGGTCGGTGCCGGTGGTCAAAGCCACGCGGCTGGGCTGGCTCGCGGAACTTGACGGCGCGGTCGCAGCGCGGGCAGCGGAGGCTAAACCACCGCTGGCAAGCGCGAGGCCACCCAGGAAAGAGGTCTTGAAAAAATCGCGGCGGGAAGCAGCAAAGTTTGTATTCATGGCCGTGGAAACGTTGGCGCTGGTTTACGCCCGCCGTCGCCGCGCTGGCAATCGAAAAGGCCGGAGGTTAAACCCGGATTCGGGGCCGGCCCGAACTCCAGCCGGACCGGGACAACCGAGTGGTCGGCGTCCAGTTTCGGGACGGGCGCTAGGTTTGGGGCGGCGCGGCGTACAACTCCGGTCGAAGCACGCCCACGAAAGGCAGGTTCCGGTACCGCTCGGCGTAGTCGAGACCGTAGCCGACGACAAACAGGTCCGGGATCACAAACCCCGCGTAGTCGGCGTGGACGGCCTCGACGCGGCGCGACGGTTTGTCCAGCAAGACGCAGGTGCGGAGCGATTGCGGTTTGAGCAGACCCAGCTTCGTTTGCACGCAGGCCAGGGTGCGGCCGGTGTCGAGGATGTCGTCCACGAGCAGGACGTGCCGGTCGCGGACTTCGAGGCGGAGTTCCTTGGTGATGACCAGTTCGCGGGACTCGGCGCCTTCGCGGTAGCTGGACACGCCCATGAAATCGAGCTTCAGCGGCAGCGCGAGATGCCGGAGCAGGTCGGCCATGAACACGATCGTGCCGGTGAGCAACGGGACGATCAGCAACTCCTTGCCGACGTAATCGCGGGTAAGGGCGCGCGCCAATTCCTGCACCCGCCGGCGGATTTGGACTTCCGTGATGAGCACGTCGCAAAGATCGCTCTGCCATTGGGGCGGAACGGCATTGCCGCCCCGAGCTTGACGGGGCACGAGCAACGGGTGCGACGGCGGCCCAGGCGGCTGCGGAGTAACCGGCGGCGACGGGGCGCTGGGCCGGGCCGCGGGTCTAGATGTGCCGCGAGTCGTCGTGGTTTTTCTCGGTGTAGCCACTGTCCTGGCGTTGGAAGTTGACCTGGTTTTTCTTCACGTAGGCCTGGAAAACGTCGTCGGCGCTCATGCCCAGCACCTGGGCCAGGCTGATGAGGAAATGGAACAAGTCCACGACCTCGACGCGGGCGTTCTGCTCGTCGAACTGCTGGTATTTCGCCCACCACTTCCACGGCACGCTGTCGGTGAGTTCGGCCAGTTCCTGGCTCATGGCGCGGCAGTAGTTCAGGACCCACTGGGTCTTCTCGGCCTCGGTCATGTTCTCGGTGAACACGCCGATGCGTTCGTTGAGGGCGCGCTGGAGTCGAAAAAGCTCGCGTAACTGGTCGGTCTCAGCCATGCCGCGAGGATTCCGTGGCCGCGGGGTCGAGGCAAGCGGGAATGCCATCGGACCCGGCATCGTGTCGAACTCCGTAGCCGACTATGCGAGTCGTCTCGCGATAAAGCGGCGCGCCAGCGAATCTCCTTGCTGGCCGGGGCGCACGGGTTAGCCTGAAGGCCGCTTTTGCCAGGGCCCGCGGAATGCGGACTTACGAACCCCGCCAGGGCCGGAAGGCAGCAACGGTAGTTTGCTCTGCATCTGCCGCGGTCACCCTGGCTTGATTTCAAACCCAAAGGCCGGATTCGAAGGCGGAATTTTCTGTGCGGGGCGTTCCGCCTTCTCCATTCTGCCGGCCACCTTGCCGTGAGTTACCAGGTCATCGCTCGCAAATACCGCCCGCAACGGTTCGCGGACGTCGTGGGCCAGGAACACGTCACCCAGACGCTGGCCAACGCCATCGCCCGCGGGCGTATCGCGCACGCTTACCTGTTTTGCGGCCCGCGCGGCACGGGTAAAACCACCGTGGCCCGCATCTTCGCCAAATGCCTCAACTGCACCGGCGGGCCGAAGGTGGATTTCGACGACGCCGACCCCAAGTGCGTCGAGATCGCCGAGGGGCGGTCGATGGACGTGCTCGAAATCGACGGCGCCAGCAACAACGGCGTCGAGCAGGTGCGCGAACTGCGCGAGACCTGCCGGTACGCGCCGGCTAGTTCGAAATTCAAAATCTACATCATCGACGAGGTGCACATGCTCTCGGCGGCGGCGTTCAACGCGTTGTTGAAAACGCTCGAAGAACCGCCGGCGCACGTGAAGTTCATGTTCGCCACCACGGACCCGGAGAAGGTCCTGCCCACGATCCTGTCGCGTTGCCAGCGGTTCGACCTCCGCCGCATCCCGGCGGCGCTGATCGTGAAGCACCTCGCGGCCATCGCGACCCAGGAAGAGGTCAAGGTGGACGAGGCGGCGCTGTATGCGATCGCCCGCGGCGCCGACGGCGGGATGCGCGACGCCGAGTCCACGCTGGACCAGCTCATCAGCTTTTGCGGGAACGACATCGCCGAGGCGGACGTGCTTTCGATGTTCGGCCTGGCGGCGCGCGGTCAACTGCTCGGCCTGGCGGACGCTGTGATCGACGGCGACGCCGAGAAGGTCCTGCGCGAACTCGACGAACTGGCCCGCAACGGCAAGGACCTCGGCCGCCTTCTGTCCGACTTGCTCAACCATTTTCGCAACCTGTTGATCTTCCAGGTCACGAAAGGCCAGGCCTCGATGCTGGAGGTGAGCGAAGCGGAGACGGAAGCGTTGCGGGCCCAGGCCGGCCGCTGCGCCGCCGATACCGTGACGCGCGTGATGGAGGTGCTCACCGAGACCGAAAGCCGGCTCCGCGACGCCGTCTCCAAAAAGATTTCGCTCGAAGTCGCGCTTTTGAAAGCCATCCAGGTGCGCAACGCGGTCAGCCTCGACTCCGTGCTGGGCCAGCTCAAGGCCTTGCGCGGCGAGGCCG
>JAKCAB010000052.1 GCA_021839785.1 bacterium
GTGGCCATTGGGGCGGGATGGTGGCACAGCCTGGCCTTGAAGGGCGATGGCACGGTCGTCGCGTGGGGAGACAACGATTATGGCCAAAGCACGGTGCCCAGCGGCTTGAACGGGGTGGTGGCCGTGGCGGCGGGAGGGTGTCACAGCCTGGCCTTGAAGGGCGATGGCACGGTCGTGGCGTGGGGAGACAACGACTTTGGCCAAAGCACGGTGCCCAGCGGCTTGAAAGGGGTGGTGGCCGTGGCGGCGGGGGGTTACTACAGCCTGGCGCTGGTCGCCGACCCGCCAATGAACGCGGGACCAAGTATCTTAAGTTCGCCGCGCGACGCGGCCGTCGCGGCGGGAAGCCAGGCATCCTTCACCGTTTCCGCTGCGGGCACGCCGCCGTTGACCTATCAATGGCGGAAGAACGGCGTGGCCATTCCCGGCGCCACCGCCGCCACGCTGACCTTGAACGTCGTCACCGCCGCGGACTCCGCCCAATACTCCGTCCTGGTCCGCAACGCCTACGGCCAGGCCGAGAGCCGGTCTGCCAGACTGACGGTGCTGGACGTTGGAGCCAAAGGCACGAAGCCGACCCAAGTGCTGGCCAGGTCAGAAGTCATTCAACTGCCTGGAAAGCGCAACCTCGTAGTCGTTACGCACGGCTGGCAGCCGAAGGAGGCCAACACGATACCAGGACAGGAACCCCCGGTTCTCCCTGATTGGGTGAAGACTCTGGCCAACGCGATGGCCGATAGAGTGCCCTCGGATTGGCAAGTGTTTGCTCTGGATTGGGCATTGGATGCGTGGACATTCACTCCCGACGGCGCGCGCCAGAACGGAGAAACCAAAGGGAAATTGGAGGGTCAGCGGGTGGCCGCCCAACACTGGGAAAACGTACACTTGATCGCACACAGCGCAGGCTCCGCATTAATCGAGGCCTTTGCGGAACAACTGCGAAAGTCGCGCACACCCCCGGTCATCCACGAGACCTTTTTGGACCCATACGTGGGTGGAGGCGATGGTTTGCGCGAATCGTATGGTTCGCACGCGGATTGGGCGGAGAACTACTTTTCTGACGATCTAACCGACACGTTGACAAGCGGAAAGCTGAATCATGCGTGGAACGTAGATGTGACCTGGCTTGACCCAAAGGTGGAAAGGGAGCCGGTTTACTGCGCGTCGCAATCCTCGACGGCGGGTTCGACACCGACGACGATTCTGCAATGCGGTGCCAAACCTTATTCGCCCGGTTTGATCGCTGGCCACGCTTGGCCCTACAAGTTTTATACCCAGACGGTCACCCAGGAGTTGTCCTGCGCCACCGACATGGGTTTGCCAGCCATCGGCTTTGGGTTGAGCCAAGAAGCCAATGGTTGGGCCAAGCACGCCGGACTTGATCCAAACAATGCGCCCGTGATGCTGTGTCCACCTGCGGACGCCTGGCCGTCCCAATCGCCCCCTCAGCCGGATTGGAACTGGGGTACTCTTCAGATCCAAGATTCGCCCAATTTGTTGACCGGAAAGGGTGCATTCAAGGCAAGGAGTTCTTTCAATCTCGACGCGACCGCAGGTCCGATATTGGCAGGAAAAACTCCAGGCGCGCGCGGCATCGCGCCGATGGATGGCCCCAGCGGGGACGGGGGCGCGTCGTGGTTGGCCGTGGCGGTGACGATCACCAACCCGGTCAACTACGTGCAGTTCGAAGCGGCGTTCACCAGCCCGGCCGGCTCGGAAGGCTTGCTGACGGTGTATTGGAACACCAACCAGATCGGGCTGGCCGACGAGCGCGTAACCGATCCCGGCCTGCAGAACTACCGCTTCGCCCTGCCGGCGGCGGTGACCAACGGTCTCTACACGCTGAGCTTCCGGCTGGACGCATTCAACGCGACGAGTTCGAGCATCACGGTCACCAACGTCACGCCCGGCTTCTATGGTTTGCTGGAAGCGCCGGTCCTGGGCCTGGTCAACGCGGAGACCAACCACGCGCCGCTGCTTCAGGTGTCGGCGCCCGCCGGGTACGATTGTGTGGTGCTCGACTCGACGAACCTCGTGGACTGGGCGCCAGCGGCGGTGCTGGTGAACACCAACGGCGTGGCGTATTACCCGCTGCCGACCGAGTCCACGGCCAGCGCGCGGTTTTACCGGGCGGTCATCCCGTAGCCGGCGCGCTGTCGTTGGTCTGGGGAGCGCGGGCGTCGCGCCCGCTGGGTTCGGCGTCCTCGCCGAACCCACCTTTCGCGCCTAGCCCGGACCCGTCGGCGGGACGCCGACGGGGGGCGACCGGGACGGTCGCGCTCCCCAGTTTCAGACACGCGCTCAATGCCAGCCGAACAGACGGATGAAATCGGCTTCGACGCACGAGACGGCGCGCCGGCTTCCAAGCCGGCTTAATGCGTCTGAGCGAAGCGCCGGATGGCATCACCGCGGCTGGGTGCTTGCAGACGCTTTATGCCGCTTTGGGAAAGCAGCACACCGGCCAGCACCGCGGAGGTTCGCCTCGCGACCGGAAAGCCAGGGCTCGACGGAGTCTCGCCCCACCCGTGTTGGGACCAACGCAACGTGTTTCTCAAGTTCCGCCCGGCGGGCCGCCGGGCGGGGTAGGCGAGCTGCCGCGTTTCCCGCTCCGCGTCATTGACCGCGAATTGAGACTCCCGCACGCTGCGCCGATGCTTGAGCCTGCCTCGCTTCGGCAATTCCTCGAAGGCCAGATGCCCGCCGCGCTGGACATGCTGCGCCGGATGGTCGGCATTAACAGCTTTACCGAGAACCTGGACGGCGTCGCGCGCCTCGCGCGGCTCACGGCGGAGTGGTTCGCCCCGCTGGGTTTCACCGCGGAGTCGGTGCGTTCCACCAATCCCGCCTGGGGCGACCACTTGTTCCTGACTCGGCCCGGTAAATCGCAACGTTCGATCCTGTTGATCTCCCACCTCGACACGGTGTTTCCGCCGGACGAGGAGGCGCGCAACGATTTTCGCTGGCAACCGGAGGGCGACCGCATTTACGGACCGGGCACCAACGACATCAAGGGCGGCACCGTGATGGTCTGGTTGGTGCTCGCGGCCTTGCAGGCGCAGGCGCCGGAGTTGTTCGCGGACCTTACGTGGCGGGTGGGCCTCAACTCGTCCGAGGAGGTGTTTTCGCCGGACTTTGGCGAGGTCTGCCGCGCGCGCTGTGACCGGCACACGCTCGCCGCGCTGGTGTTCGAAGGCGAAGGGCGGGACGAGCGCGGGCGCCCGTTGCTGGTGGTGGCGCGGAAAGGACGCGTGGCGTGGCGGGTCACGGTCACCGGCCGGGGGGCGCACGCCGGCGGCAAACACGCGCACGGCGCGAATGCGATCGTGCAACTCGCCAAAGTGCTCCCACGGCTCGCGGCGCTGACCGATTATTCGCGCCATCTCACCTGCAACGTCGGCACGATTTCCGGCGGCACGGTGCTGAACCGCGTGCCGCACGCGGCGGTGGCAGAGGGCGAACTTCGCGCGTTTTCCCCCGAAGTTTTCGCCGCCGCCAAAGCCGCGCTGCTCGGGTTGGCTGGCCTGGGCGAGGTGCGCAGCGCGGCGGACGGTTTCGCCTGCACGGTGCGGGTGGACATCACCTCCGAGACGCGACCCTGGCCGCGGAATCCGGACAGTGACCGGCTGTTCGAGCTTTGGCGGCGCGTGGGCGAGGAGGTGGGTTTCAGCGTGACGCCGGAGGAGCGGGGCGGCTTGAGCGACGGCAATCCGCTCTGGGACCTCGTGCCGACGATCGACGGCCTCGGGCCGTGGGGCGACAACGACCATTGTTCCGAGCGCAGCGCAGACGGGTCGAAGTTGCCGGAATTCGTGGAAGTCAGTTCGTTCGTGCCCAAGGCGGTGGTGAACACGCTGGCGATCGCGCGGCTCATCGAGGCTGGCTGTCCGCCGGCGGGTGCGGTAGGGCCGGCGTGCGTTTCCGAGCAGTGAGGCGGGTCGGGTGACGCCGGCCGGCTTGGCGCCCATCGGACCTCTGCCTTGCCAAGACCGGGGAGGGTTTGCATTGTGCGCCCATGCAGTCCCACGAGTTGTTGCGGGCGGTGTACGACAGCGGGAACCCCAAACAGGTCGCCGCCGACCTCGGCCTCTCGCTCTCGCTGATCTACAAATGGGCGGAGCCGACCACCGAGACGGGCAGCGGCGCCACCAATCCGCTGGACCGGATCGACGTGCTCGTGCAGAGCACCAAGGACGACCGGATCGTCCAGTGGATTTGCCAGCGCGCGGGCGGTTTCTTCATCCGCAATCCCAAGGCCGTCTGGCCGCACCCGCCGGACCTCATCCCCGCGACCAACCAGGTGGTGCAGGAATTCGCGGACCTGCTGGCGGTCGTGGCCTCGGCCGCGGCGGACAACCAAGTTTCCCCGGCCGAATCGAAGACCATCCGGGCGCGCTGGGAAGATCTCAAGCGGGCCACCGAAGCCTTCGTGCGCTGCTGCGAGGAAGGCAACTTCGCCGGCCTCCGCGAGGCGGCGCTGCGGTTGAAATCGGCGGCGTGAGCCGGCCGGCCAGCTGGCGAACGGCCGCGCGCTCCGATTGGCAATAAGACGATGCTTCGGGCGCGGAACGGACTTCCGCGCTCCGTTCGACCGGCGATCGTGTTCACCAGAATACTCTGCGATGCCTTTGAAAAAACGCAGCCACCGCCGGCTTAACCCCGCGCGCGCTCAGTTCATGATCAGCAAAGCCCGGACGATCCGGTCCCGGATCAACCCGACGAACTCGCTCGGGCCGGCGTAAAACCAGCCCAGGTGCAGGCCGCAGCGGTCGCACACGCAGTACGACCACGCGTGGCCGGGAAACCACGTGTGCTCGAACGTCGGCACCCCGCTCGGCCGGCAGCCCAGCGTCCGCGAGAAAATGAGGATGGCGAACCGGATGCCCGCCGGATTCGAAAAGGTGAACTCGCTCCGGCCCGCGATCGAAAAGCGGTCTTTGTCGCTGGCCACGCGGTTTAGACACCACGCGCACAGCCAGTCGCTGGCCGGATCGCCCGTGACTGGACGCGCCCGGCTCTCGACTTCCGGTTCCGGGAGTTCCACCACCCCCACGCCAGCGCCGCTCATGGCTTCGACCCGCCTGGTCATGGAAACCATTCTGCCACGAAGCCCGGTCAAGTCCACGCCGCAAGGAACCGAACCCCGCTGTTGGCAGGCGACCTGTGGGGTCGCTGTTCGTCTCTGGGAGTCTCTGAGGCGTTTGGTCCGATTCGTCGTACTGCAAACGGTCCGCCCGCTTTCGGCATCAAGCCGGAACGCCGCCCGGCTCACGGCTAAAGCTTTCGACGCGCGCCGGGAAAACCGTTACACTGGGGGCGATGTGCAAGATCGCCTTCAACGTCGGCGGCCTGGCGATTCACTGGTACGGCATCCTCGCGGCGGTGGGGTTCCTCGTCGGCCTGTGGACGGCCAGCCGGCGCGCGCCCCGGTACGGCATCGCGGGGGAAACGATGGCCGACTTCGGGCCGTGGGTCATCGTCGGCGCGCTGGTCGGCGCCCGTGTGTGGTTCGTGGTCTCCTACTGGCAAGAAGAGTTCGCCGGCCGGCCGTTGTGGGAAATCCTGAACCTCCGCGCCGGCGGCTTGGTGTTTTACGGCGGCCTGGTGGGGGCGACGGTGGCCACGCTGCTCTTTGTGCGCCGCCGCAAGGTGCCGCTCTGGACCTTTGCCGACGCGCTGGCGCCGAGCGTCGCGCTCGGACACGCCTTCGGCCGGGCGGGTTGTCTGATGAACGGCTGCTGTTACGGGCTGCCGACCAAGCTGCCGTGGGCCATCCACCTCAACGACGACCCGTATCTGCGCGGGATCGGGGTGCACCCTACCCAGATTTACGAAGGCGTGTTGCTGCTGGCGTTGTACGGTTTCCTGGCCTGGCAGTACCGGCGGAAACAATTCGCCGGCCAGACGTTTGCGCTGTACCTGCTCGCTTACGCGCCGATCCGCTTCTTCGTGGAAATTTTCCGGGGCGATTACGGCGACTACCGGTTCCTCGGACTCAAGCCGGGGCAGGCCTTCAGCGTGGTGGTGTTCGCGGCGGGTATTTGGTGCTACGCCCGGCTGCGCCCATCCAAGCTGGCGCCGGCGTCGCCGCCCGCATGAGGCCACGGGATGAACCCGTGAAGCGGGTCTGACATGGCTGAGCACCAGGATACCTTCAGCGTCGAAGCCACCCTGCCGCGCGTCCGGCTGGACGCTTTTTTGCGCGAGCGTTTTCCGGGCGTCTCGCGGGTGGCGCTGCAACGGCTGTTGCGCGAAGGCGCGGTGCTCGTGAACGGCGCGCCCGCCAAGGCCACACACCATCCCCAGGCGGGCGAGCGCATCACGGTGACCTGGCCCGAACCGCGGGCGGCGGCGGTCGAGGCGCGCGAGCTGCCATTGAACATCCTGTTCGAGGATAACTGGCTCGTCGTGTTGAACAAGGCGGCGGGCATGGTGGTGCACCCGGCGGCCGGCACCGAAGACGACACGGTGGTGAATGCGCTGCTGCACCATTGCCGCGGGCGGCTCAGCGGCATCGGTGGCGTGGCGCGGCCGGGGATTGTGCATCGCCTCGACCGGTTCACCAGCGGCTTGCTGGTGGTGGCCAAAGACGACGCCACCCACCTCGCGCTGTCGCGCCAGTTCGCCGAACGCGAGGTGGTGAAGCTTTACGACGCGATCCTGTGCGGCGAATTGCCGCGCTCAGAGGGCGAGGTCAACGCTCCG
>JAKCAB010000764.1 GCA_021839785.1 bacterium
GAGACCAGATGGTCGAGGTCGCGTTCCCAGGCGGCGAGGTCCATGCCAGGCGCATCGGCCAGCGGCGGCGGCGGGGCGCCACCGGCGGGCAAGCCCGAGGTGACCATTGCCGCGCCGGAGTTGCCAAGGTGCCACAGGCCGCGGCTGACCAGGGTCACCGGGTTCTTCAAGGCGGTGATCAACAGGCTGCGCACGATCAGCCAATCGAACGTCCGCAACGCGAACCCCGGCGGCGACACGCGGCTGGGCGCCTCGTCGTCCACCGGGTTGGTGAGAAACACGGTCAACCGCCGGGGCACGTCCACGAAGACAAACGCCGGATCTTCGCCGGTGACGAACAGGACGCGCCCGCCGGCCGGAACCATTTCACGGAGCGAGGCGCGCAACAAATCGAGCACGTCGCCGGCAAAGGCTTCTTCCTCGACCGTCCGCGCGACCGTGACTCCAGGCGGACGCTGTTCGACCGGCACGAGGCGGATGCAGCCCGCGCTGTCGCGGTAAGCGACGAGTTCCTTTTCGTGCACGAACAACAGGACGCCCTGTTTGGGGTTGGCGGGCAGCAGGCTTTCGACCAAGCGGGCATTGAGTTCGCGCCACTCGACCGGGCCGCGCACCGGCACGTGGTCACGCGCCTGCAATGGCGCCCGGCCGGGAGCGGAGGCCGTCCGCCGATCGGTTACGAGCCGGACGAGATAGTGCGCGCCCCCGTTGCTGGCGACGGTGTCCGGACACGCCGCCCGCAGCCGGAGATCGCGCCCCGGCATGGTGATGCGGATTTGCAGCGTGTTGGAGGCAAGCGTGGCGACCACGTTGGTCGTGGGCGTTTCCTCCACGCGCTCCAACCGTTGCACGCGGCGCGCGGCGGACAGCGCGCAGCCCCCGCCCAGCAGGAGACACAAACCGAGGCACAGCGCGACGCCATACCGGCGGGTGTGCCCGCCACGATCAGGGGATGCACCGGCCGGTGCGGGAACGGCGTTCCAAGTCACGGCGCGAACCGGATCACGCCGCCTGACGCTCGCGTTCCAGCAGCCGCTGCTTCCACTCCAAACCGCCGGAAAATCCGCCCAGCCCGCCGCCCGCCGCCACCGCTCGATGGCAGGGCGTCAGCACCGGAATCGGGTTCGCGCCGCACGCCTGGCCCACGGCGCGGAAGGCGCGCGGCCGGCCGACGCTGGCCGCGATTTCCGCGTAGCTCCGCGTGCTGCCGGCGGGGATGGCCCGCAAGGCCTGCCAGACGGTACGTTGAAAATCGGTGGCTTCCGATTCGTCCAGCGGCGGCAGCGCGGCGACGTTCTGGCCAGCCAGCGCGCGGTTCAGTGCCTTGGCGGTCATCTGCGCCCACTTTCGCGGTTGCGGCGGGAGCGATTCGATCGGTGCGGGGGGCGTGCGCGACCGTCGCGGAAAATCGAGGCCGGCGAGGCCACGCTCGGTGAGCACCGCGGTGAAGTCGCCGTCCGCCGTCGTCAACAGAACGCGTTGTGAGTTCATCGGTAGTAAATGTAGATCAGCCCCCAGAGGATCAAAATGAACAGGCCGCACAAGGCCAGGAAGCGGTTGCGCGCCACGCGCTTTTCGTACCGGAGCGGCCGCAGGCCCTGCACGTTGCCGGCCGCCAGGTAGCGTACCAGCGTTGGATTCGACGTGGCGTTCCCGCGGAGCTGGCGCCACCAGCGTCGCACGGCGGCGAGCGGATCGTACTTGCGCACGCCGAGTTCGTTGTAATGGGCGGGGGTGGAGTCGCCGCCGAACGGGTTGGTCACTTTCTGGTGGCTGACTTCCTCGAAATCCGGACCGCCCGTGGCTGCCGGGTGAACAGGAGCCCCCGGCACGTGCGGTTGGGCGGTCGAGCGGAGTTTCGGCTGGGCCTGCTCGTGGTCGATCTGCGCGTGCAGGTCCGCGATCTGCGACTGCAATTCCGCCAGGCGCGCGCTGAGTTGCCGCTCGTGTTCGCGGATCGGATCGTGCTTTCTGCCGAACAAGGCCATGCAAGGCGCGGCTCAGCGCCGGAGCAAAATCGCTGTCAATACGCCCAGCGCCACCAAGGCCACCGCCGCCAGCGGCCAGGTGAGCGCGAAGCCAACCTTGAGCAGTTCGCCGAACCGCTGGCCGGCCAGGCTGCCCAGACCGGCGGGGGTCGTGGCGGACCCGCTCGGATTGCCGGGCGCGGCGGCGGTTTCGCCGTTCAGGACCGGCCATTTCAGGCGCGCCGAATTCCATTCCATCCGGGCGTTCTCGATGGTGGTGAGCGCGCGGGTCAACTCGGTCTGCCAGGTTTCGGGCGTCCAGGTTTCCTGCCGGATCGCCTGTACGTTCGTCAGCGCCTCGCGGAGACCTTGCAGGGTTTTGGCCATTTGCTCCGCCTCGCGGCGGGCCTGGAACTCGGCCTTTTCGAGCAGCTCCAGGCCGCGGGTCAGGTGCTGCACCATTTCCGGCCGGCTGGTCTCGAATTCGGCCTGTCGGCGGCGGGCTTCCTCCAACGCCACCCGCTCGCGCTCGAGCGCCTCCTGGCGGGCCTTGAGATCGGCGAGTTGCTGGTGCTTGGCGGTGAGGTGGGTCTCCAATTCCTCCCGCGTGGGCGGGCGGCCCGCCGGCGGATGTGGCTGCGGATTCATCGGGGCAGAGGAAGGCAGGGTGGCCACGGACGGACGCGTGGGCTGGCTGGCGGTGAAATCGTGGTCAATGAAATCGCTGTCGTCGAACGGCGCTGACATGGCCGCACTTTAACACTGACCCCCAGGGTGTAAAGCGCCCCGCCGCCGGAGTTCTTCACCGGTGTTTCCCAGCGCGTGTTGCGGCTTTTGGAAACCGGGTCTGCCCGGCATGGATTGCCTTAGAAAGCGCATCGCTCGGCAGTGCTTTGCTCCGGGGTTGACAGGTCGGCGGGCGAGGACTACCACCGCCTTGGATACCACCAAAACAGACCTATGAAGACACGAACTTTCATTCAATCACATGCGGGCCGACTGCTTTGCTGGCTGGCGGTGCTCGCCTTGTCGGGCATGGCTTTCCTTGCCTGTGCGGACGCACCGCGCGCCCAGGCGTTGCGCGAAAAGGCCGCCGCCTTGGAGCAAAAAGCGCGCGACCTCAAGGCGGATGGCCACGGCGAACAGGCGCAACAGGTCATGGCCGAGGTGCGCGAACTGCTGGCGCGCGCCGACAAAATGGAACAGGCCGCGCCGGGGGATCGCGAACAGGACATGGCGGAGCGGGTCGCGATGAAGCAAAAACTCGCGAAGCTCCAGGCGGAAGTGCAGGAGCTGCGCGCCGCGGGCAAATTGGATCGGGCGGCGGAAGCCAAGCAACGCGCCTTTGAGCTTCAGCGCGCTTTGGAGGAGTCGGCGGCCAGGCCGCCGGTGAAGCGCCCGGAACTGAAAGGGCCGCGTCCCGGCGAACGTCCCGGTCCGATGCCGCCAGAGGCGGCCGAAATGCAGCAACGGCTCCGGCACTTGCAGGTGGCCATCGACAATCTTCACGCCGCCGGCCTGCACGAACCCGCCGAGCGCCTGGCGCAGGAAAGGGAGCGCATGATGGACCGCATGCGCGCCGAAGCCGGTCCCGGCCGGGAGATGCGGGAACAAATGGAGCGCCTGCAGAACCAGATTCAGGAGTTGCGCCGCGCCCTGGAGGATCTGCGGAGGCAATTCGAGGAGTTGCGCCACGAGCAGCGCTGAGCGAGCGGATCAGAGTCCGATTTTCCTCTGTGGGCCACAGTTTCGCTGGCCAGTTGAAGGAATCGACGGGGGCAGAGGCTCACTGCGTTTAGTGTCGAGTTAAGGCGCGAAGCAGGCGCGGATGGTCTCGACGATTTGGTTGGCTTGCTTTGCGGAGTCGCCGGCCTCGCCCAGCAAGGCGCGGCTGAGTTGCTCGCCACCGGTCCACGTCGTGCAAAGGTGGCCGACCATCTTCACGGTCGCGTGGGCGCGGGCAAAGTCGCGCAGGGCCAGGGCGGCTTTTGGGTTGCGCCAACTCGAGGGCCAGACGCGGAAGCCTTTTTCCTGGAAGTAGGTTACTGACGGATACGCGTCCCGCGGCTCGTAGTGCCAGTCGCACAGGACGATGTCTTTCGGGATCAGATCGATCGCCGGCGCGGTGCCGTTGCGGCTGGATTCCCACTCGCCGTACTTCATGGTCTTGTCGTCGAGCAAGCGGTCGCCCCACATGAGCATCTCGACCTTCTTTTCGCCGACGAGGTGCCGGTGATAATCGTTGACGGCCTTGGCGAAAAGCTTCGCCGGATCCTGGCCGCGGCAGCGCTCGCACTGGTCGCTGGCGATCAAGAACACCTCGTCCATGCCCACGTGGAGGGCGTCGGCTTGGAAGGCATCGAGCAATTCGTCCATGAGAGCGAAGACAACCTGGTTCACGCCGGGCGCCTGCGGGCACCAGCTCCGGCAATAGATGTCCGGATTGGTCAGCGGAATCTTCGGTGTTTCGTCGAACTCCGGATGCTTTACCAGCAATGGCAGCGTGTTCTTAGCCCAGGATTGGTGGCCCAGGCAGTTGAAGAGCGGGATCAGGCGGATGCCTTTTTCGCGGCACAGCGCGGCAAGATCGCGCGCCTGCTCTTTGTTCATCGCGCCCGCCTGGGCGAGTTCCGGGTGCGACTGCCAGGCGAAGTTGTAGTCCACCTCCATGAGAATGGCGTTCACGCCCAGCGGCGCCAGCTTCTCGGCGATGGCCCGTTTCACCAACGGGAGACCGGCGGCCTGGGGCGCCATGAAATGGACGCCCCGCCACGGAGGCTTGGCGGACGCGGCGGTTTCCGCCGCCCTGAGCGGAGTAATGGCGATGCTCAGGGCGAGAACGGCAGCGGCGGCAAACGCCGGCAGAGTGAGCGATTTCATGGCAAGTCGGGGATTATTGGGTGGCGCCGTTCAGCCGTTTCACCCGGATGTTCCGGTACCGCACGAATTGCTTGGTGAGATCGCCACCGCCGTGCACCTGGAGCGCGATCGCGCCTTTGTCGGGCAGCCGCTTCTCCGTGTCGGTCCAATCCATGATTTGGACGCCGTTGATCCAGGTGGTGATGTGGGGCGGGTTGTGCTCGATCCGGGCGCGCAACTCGTTCCACTGCCCGTGCCGCCAGAAGAACGGCCAACTCTCGGCGAGGACCGGCAGCGGGACCTGGTTTGGCTGCAGCGCGATCTTGTCGGGCGAATCGAGAAAATTGAAGTTGCGCGAGCCGAAGCCGCCCAAGCCCTCGCCATAGACGCCCATCAAATTGCCGCCGGCGTGATAGTCGATCATCGCCTGGTAGGCCCGGCCGTCCTCGGTGCTGCGCAGGAACAGGCCGCTGTCCGGCCCGAAGTCGTTGTTCATTTCGAGCACCACCTCGAAGTCGCCGAAGGCCTCGTCGGTGACGATGATGCCGCCGTTGCCGGGGATGTCCTGGGTGCCGACGATGGCGCCGTTTTTGACCACCCACTTGCCACCGGTCTTGTTGCCGCTGGCCCGGCTGTGGCCGGTCTTGGCCGAGACATGCCAGCCTATCAGCGATTGGCCGTCGAAGATCGACGTGAACTCCTGAGCGGAAAGCTGTGCCGTCACCGTCAGGCCGAGCGTTGCCAGCAGCAGACCGCGTGCAAAACGAGGGAGAGTTTTCATGCGCCGAAGTGTTGCGCACCGCGGGGTGGCGGGCAAGAACGCGTTGGGGCCGGATCGGGAAGCGGAGTCAGCAACGGTGAGTCAACGCTGCGTCGAGCGACGGTTCAGATCGGCGCGCCGGTTGGGCGCCGCCCGAACTTGTTGAGGCCCCGGCTCTGTGATACACGTCCGCCCATGTTCAGCGAACAACACCGTCTGCCTGGCCGCCACCGGCCGTTCGTTTTCTCTATTTCACGCGCATGAAAATCACGCTCCACGGCGCGGCGGGCGGTGAAGTGACCGGCTCGGCCTACCAAATCCAGACTGAACGGGCGAACGTCCTTTTGGACTTCGGCATGTTCCAAGGCGTGCCGCACGCCGAGGCGCATAACCACGTTCCGCCCGGCCTGGACGTGAAGAAAATCGACGCGGTGCTGGTCACGCACGCGCACCTCGATCACACCGGGCGGTTGCCGTTGCTGGCGCGTGCGGGCTACACCGGCCCGGTGTTCGCCACGCCCGCCACGATCGACATCACCGGCCTCATCCTGCACGACTCCGCCAAGATTCAGGCGCAGGACATCGCGCGGGTGAACCGCAAACGCGAGCGCGCCGGCGAAACCCCGTTGACACCGCTTTACGACAACGCGGACGTGGACCGGCTCCTTGGCCTGTGCCAACCCACGCCTTACGACGGACCGGTGCCGGTGGCGCCGGGCGTGAACGCGCATTTTGTCGAAGCCGGCCATCTGCTCGGCTCGGCCAGCATCCATTTGGACATCGCGGAGGATGGCCAGACCAAGCGGGTGGTTTTCTCCGGCGACCTTGGGCCCAAAGGCGTCCCGATCCTGCGCGACGCCGAGTGCGTGCGCGAGCCGGCGAACGCGGTGTTCCTCGAATCGACGTATGGCGATCACGACCACCGTCCGTTCCAGGAAACCGTGGACGAGTTTCGCGAAGTCCTCCAGGCGGCGGTGGCGGCGAAGAGCAAGATTCTCGTGCCGACCTTTGCGGTCGGGCGCGCGCAACTGCTTTTGGTGCTGCTCGCCGTCATGTTCCGGCGGAAAGAACTACCCAAGTTTCCCATCTTTTTGGACAGCCCGATG
>JAKCAB010000091.1 GCA_021839785.1 bacterium
AGAACCCCGGAATGCCCGCCAACTGCTCAAGGCCGCCGGCGCCGCCTTCACCGCCGTGACCCCGACCGACTGCCAGGGGTTCTTTTTACACGCCGGTTACGCTACATGATTGATGGAAATGCTCTAGTCTCGGGAGGCAAAGCCCGGAAACGCTTCATGATGGAACCGGGCCACACGGTGGCGGCGGCGCCCCGGCTCGCGGGGACGCTCTCCCCACCGGAACTGCATGATTGAAGCGAAACAAACGAAGCCGGCGGCGTCCCGGTGGGGGCGGGTGCTGCTGGTGCTGGTGGGAGTGAAGGTGGCGTATTGGGCAGTCGTCCTGACCGCGGTGGGGCTGTGGTCGGACTTTGACACCAACCGGGCGGCGCAAATCCAGGAGTATTGGTTTCCGGCAGGCAGGCCCTCGGAGCCGCGGGGAGAATGGGAAAGGCACTTCGCCACCTGGGATGCGGAACATTACCTGTATCTGAGCGCAGCCGGATACGCGGCGGGCGTGCGGTCCATCGCCTTTTACCCGCTTTGGCCGATGGTGATTCGGGCGACAGCGGCGCTCACCGGGCTGAGCCATCCGCTCATGGGCCTGGTGCTGGCCAATGTGTGTTCCCTCGGCGGGTGGCTGCTGTTCCATCGGGTGACGGCGCGGCGGCTGGGCGAGAAGCTGGCGGACGCCGCGCTCGCGGTGTTAGTGGTTTTCCCGGGAGCGCTGTTCTTCCAATTTCTTTACAGCGAGTCTTTGTTCTTTCTCCTACTCATGGGCCTGTGGTGGGGGCTGGAACGGCGGCGCTACGGAGTGGCGTGGGGCGCGGCTTTCCTGGCCCCGCTGGCGCGCGGGGTGGGGGTGTTCGCGGTGTTGCCGATCGGGTGGCACGCGTTGAGCGTGGCGTCGCCGGCTTGGCTGGGCCGGCTCCAGGCGTGGAGGGGTAGGCAGTGGGAGAAGCTAGGAGCTAGGAGTCAGGAGCCAGAAGGCGGAAGGCAGGGCGTAGAAGGCAGGTTGGCCTCGAAGGATGCCGGAGGTGGCGAGAAGCGGGGAGTCAGAAGTCAGGAGTCAGGAGAGAGGCAGGGCTCGACGGAGTCTCGCCCCACCAGGGGCGGCTCGGCGCCAGCCTTGCCCTACCAAAACGTCGGCGGTTCGGCGACCGCCTCGGCCTACCGGCCCTGGGCCTTGCTGGCGGCGCCGCTCGTCGGGTGGGGATGCTATCTGGCACTCATGTGGCATTGGACGGGGAACCCGTTTGCCGGGTTGGAAGCGCAGAAGTACTGGCAGGTGCATTCCATTGGGAACCTGTGGGACGTGCCGAAGTTCGTGGCGGGCTTTTTCGAGGTGAGTGCCTGGCACGAGTTCCGGGGGTCGGTGCTGGACCGGTGTCTGTTCATCCTGCTGGTTTACACCCTGCCGATGATTTGGCGTTTGGGAAAGGATATGGCGGTGTGGACTTACGTGCTGGGGATACTGCCGGCCATGAGCGGGACGTTCACGTCGTTCACCCGGTTTGAATCGTGCGCCTTTCCGCTGTTCATCGCGTTGGCGGCGTTCTTCACCGGCTGGAAGCGAAAGTGGCCGTTGGTCCTCTTCATCATTTTCAGCGCCACGCTGCACGCCGTGCTGTTGTGGCGCTTCGTGAACTTCCGCTGGGCGGGATGAACTGGCGTTCGACAGCGCGCGTGTTGGACTGGGCCGTGCCGCTCGGCTTTGGGGTAACGCTCTGCCTGTGTGTGCCGCTGCGGACGGCTTTGGAATTCGGCGGAGACGAAGGCTACGAATTGATGAAGGGATTCCTGGTCAGCCTGGGGCATCCACTCTATCGCGAAGTATGGAACGACCAGCCGCCTTTGCATACCGAACTGCTGGCGCTGTTGTTCCGGCTGTTCGGGCCGTCGGCCTATGTGGGACGGCTGCTGAGCGTGGGGTTTGCGACGCTGCTGGTGACGGCACTGTACCGGCTGGTGAGCGAGCGGTCGGGTCGCGTGGCGGGACTGGTGGCGGTGGGGCTGCTGGTGTCCGCTTCCGGTTTTCTGGAGTTGAGCGTGTCGGTGATGATCGAGTTGCCGGCGATGGCTTTGGCGCTGGCATCGCTGTGGGCGGGGTCAAATTACTTTGCGGGCAAGGGCAAGCGTTGGCTCGGGTTCTCCGGCGTGTTGTTTGGCGGCGCGTTGCAGGTGAAGTTGACGGCGGCGATTTTTCTGCCGGCGCTGGCGGTGGAATTTCTGACGCGGCGAACCCGCCTCAAACGGAAGGTCGAATCGCTTGATGAACCCCTGTCCGGCATGGAGGCCCGAGGCGGAAACGACCCCGGCCCGCTCGCCACGGGTCAGAAGGCAGGAGGGGATCTCTCCCGCCGCCCGCGAGAGGGTGGCGCGGTGTGGACACCGCGTCCTACCGGTGAAGCAGCGATTTGGTGTGGGGCCGCGGCGGCGATCTTCGGCATCATTGCAGTGGCGTATTATGGCGCGAATGCCTTGCCGGTGTTTTGGGCGTCGCACTTTTCGGCAGGCACACTGAAGGCTGTGGCCTCGGAAGGATTCGGGTTCCGGTTCGATTCGTTGCTGAACGATCTTGCGCTATTGGCGCCGGCGGCAGCGGGCGTGGCGCTGATTGGCTGGAAGCGGCGCGGGGATTTGTTGTTTCCGGTCGTGTTGCTGGCGACTGCGTTGGCGATCCATCTGTGGCACCGGCCCTATTGGTATTACTATGGATTGCACTTTGCCATTCCGCTGGCGTGGCTGGGCGCAGTGGGCATCGTGGAATGGTTTCGCGCCCTGTGGCAGCTCGACTTCACGGCTTCGCAAGGCTCCAAAGTGCGCGCGGGGATCG
This sequence comes from bacterium, assembly GCA_021839785.1. The sequence continues at coordinate 2,816 of JAKCAB010000091.1, forward strand.
GGGTGTTGGGCTGGTCAGTGATGGTTTCCCTGGCGCTGACGCTGGCGCCGGAGAAAGCGTGGAATGCGTTGATGAGGTTGGCGGCGGCCGCCCCGGCATCCGCGGACCCGCGGGTCGTTGCCTTAAGAAGACATGCCGCGGAGACTCATTGGGTGCTCACCGACCGGGTGATATACGCATTTTGGACGGACTTGCCTGTACCGCCGGAGCTCGCGGTGGTGCCCTCGAAACGCATTTGGTCGGGGCAGATCAATCGGCGTGAGCTTGAACGCTGCCTGGAGCGTTATCGGCCTGAGCAAATTCTATTGGAACCGGATTGGATATCCCGTTTGGGATTGCTCCATTACCTGGAGCAGCATTACCGGCCGGATCCGGCCAACTCCGAGAGCGGCTTGCGCCTTCGGCGATAGGCAAGTGCCCTTGAAGGTGTCGGGCAGACGGAGCAGCCGATATTCCATCGGCTGCGTGACCGGAGGGAACGTTTGTGACGAGGCCCACGGGCATTGGGCCAAGGGCGAAGCGCCTTACATCGCGAGCGGGCGGTTCCAGCGGGCCGAGCGGGACGCGAAGTTGAACTCCGCCCGGCGAAAGCGTTAAGCTGGCGACGATGAAACGCCCGCTGCTCCCTTTTCTCTGTTTGTTTGCGCTCATGGGCCGCGCCGCGGACCCGCGGCCCAACATCCTCCTTTGCATTGCCGACGACGCGTCGTGGCGCCACTTCGGGGCGAACGGCGATCCGGTGGTGCGCACGCCCGCGTTCGATCGCGTGGCGCGCGAAGGCGTGAACTTCCGCCACGCGTTTTGTTCCTCGCCGAGTTGCACGCCGTCACGCGGCGCCGTGCTCACCGGCCAGCATTTCTGGCGTCTGGGCGAAGGCGCCAACTTGTGGAGCCGCTGGCCAAACACCGCGCCGGTCTATCCGGACTTGCTGGCCCGCGCCGGCTACCGCGTCGGCCTCAAAGGCAAAGGCTGGGGCCCCGGCGACTTCAAGTTCCACGGGCGCGACACCAATCCCGCCGGCCCGGCGGTGAAGGACTTCGCCGCGTTCCTGGACCGCGTGCCCGCCGGCACGCCGTTTTGTTTTTGGTTTGGGAGCTTCGATCCGCACCGGCCTTACGATCGCGGCTCCGGCCTCAAGGCCGGTCTCCGCCTCGAAGACGTGAAAGTGCCGCCGTACCTACCCGACACCCCGGCTGTGCGGAGCGACCTGCTCGATTACTACGCCGAAATCGAGCGCTTCGATCGCGACGTGACCGCGCTGCTGAAATTGCTCGAAGACCGGGGCGAACTGGACCGGACGCTGGTGGTGGTCACCAGCGACAACGGCTTTCCGTTCCCGCGCGGCAAGGCCAGTTGTTACGACGCTGGCGTGCGGATGCCGCTGGCCATCCGGTGGCCCGCGCGCGTGCAAGGCGGACGCACCGTGGATGACTTCGTGAGTCTGACCGACCTGGCCCCCACTTTCCTCGAAGCCGCCGGACTGAAGCCGCCGCGCGAAATGACCGGCCGCAGTCTCCTGCCGTTGCTCCTGTCCGGGAAAAGCGGGCAGATCGACAAACGCCGCGACCGCGTCTTCTTCGGCCGCGAGCGCCACGCCAACGTGCGCGAAGGCGACCTCGGTTATCCGATTCGCGGCCTCCGCACCGATCGGTTTTTGTACCTGCGGAACTTCGCGCCCGACCGCTGGCCCGCGGGTGACCCGCCAATTTACGGCGACGTGGACCAGGCGAACGACATCGCCGGCTCGCCCAGCAAGCAGGCGGTGGTCGAACACGACGGCTCGGCCGCGGCGAAGCGGTTGTTCGACCTGGCCTTCGGCAAGCGCCCCGCCGAGGAACTCTACGATTTGCGGGCGGATCCGTGGCAGATGCACAACCTGGCCGGCGACCCGCGTTACGCCCGTCAACAGAAACGGCTCGCCGCGGAACTGGCGCGCGAGCTCGAACGCACGGCTGACCCGCGCGTCCTCGGCAAGGGCGACGAATTTGACCGTTACCATTATGTCAGCGGCGGCAGCGTGATCCGGGCGCCGGTCAAGTGAGTCGTCATGGCCCTCGGTTTTCCCCGCCAGATTCCGTTCATCGTCACCACGGAGGCGTGCGAGCGCTTGAGCTATTACGGCATGTTGTCCGTGCTCGCGCTTTACCTGAAAAACGATCTAGCGCTGGGCGAAGATGGGTCGAAGACGCTCGTCCACCTGTTCAAGATGGCGGTCTATTTTCTGCCGCTCGCGGGCGCCTGGCTCGCGGACCGCTGGCTCGGCCGGTATCGCACGATCTTGAGCCTGGCACTGTTCTACTGTCTCGGCCACGGCGCACTGGCGGTCTTCGAAGGCAGCCGCGAAGGCGTGCTGGTCGGCCTGACGTTGATCGCCTTGGGCGCGGGCGGCATCAAGCCCTGCGTGTCGGCGTTCGTGGGCGACCAGTTCGATGAAACGCGGGCGGATTTGCTGCCTCGGGTGTACGGCTTGTTTTATTGGGCGATCAACCTCGGCGCGCTGTTCGGCTTCGCCTTGATCCCGCTGATCCGCGACCACGGCGGGTACCGCTGGGCCTTCGGCGTGCCGGGTCTGTTCATGGGCCTGGCCACGCTGGTGTTCTGGGCCGGCTCCGAGCTTTACCGGAAAAAGGCGCCGCAGCACGCCCTAGCCGCGGACGGCGAATCAGCGGGCGCCGCGCGCGACAAGTGGCGAACGGTCAGCCGCGTAGCGTTGGTGCTGGCGCCGGTGCCGGTCTTCTGGGCGTTGTTCGACCAGATCAACACAAGCTGGGTCCTGCAAGGCTCGCGCATGACGCCGTTCGACCTGTTCGGCTACAAGGTGGACGCCGAGCGGATGCAGTCCGTCAGCGCGTTGCTGGTCCTGTTCTGGGTGCCAGTGCTCACGCTGGGGGCGTATCCACTGGCCGAGCGACTCGGCTGGCGGGCGACCCCGCTGCGGCGAATGGGCGCGGGCATGGCGTTCGCCGCGGTGTCCTTCGTGATCTGCGCCTGGTTTCAGGAACGCCTCGAAGCCGGCGCGAAGCTCAGCCTCGCCTGGCAAGTGCTGCCGTACACGGTGCTCGAACTGGGCGAAGTGCTGCTCAGCGCCAGCGGACTCGAGTTCGCCTACGCGCAGGCGCCCGCGTCGCTGAAGAGCGTGGTAATGAGCCTCTGGCTGCTGACGACCGCGGTCGGCAACTTCCTGGTCGCGGTGATCACCACCGTCAACGCGCGGTTTGTCCACGCCGATGGCGTGCACGAGTTTCTGTTCTACGCGGCGTTGATGCTGGCGGTGGCGGGGTTGTTCGCCGTGATTGCCAGCCGTTACCGCGCCGCCCCACCAGCGGGAGCGGCTGGGAGTTGACTCAACCGATCCAGGCTGGCTCGGCGCCCCGGCAAGGCCCGCCGGCTGCGTTGACGGTTGGCGGGGAAATGCCACCTTCGCTTCCGACCGATGAAACGAGTACAAGTCATCGACTCGCACACCGGCGGGGAGCCCACGCGCGTCGTCATCGCCGGCGGTCCCGACCTGGGCGCCGGCCCGCTGGCCGGGCGCGTGCAGCGTTTTCGCGAACGCCACGACCGGTTCCGGTCGGCCGTTGTGAACGAGCCGCGCGGCTCCGATGTGCTGGTGGGCGCCCTGCTTTGTGCGCCGGTGGACACGTCGTGCGCGGCGGGCGTGATTTTCTTCAACAACGTCGGCTATCTCGGCATGTGCGGGCACGGCACGATCGGGCTGGTGGCGACGCTCGCGCACTTGGGCCGGATTGCGCCGGGCGAGCACCGGATCGAGACGCCCGTTGGCACGGTCACGGCCACGCTCCACGCGGACGGCTCTGTTTCGGTGGAAAACGTGCCGAGCCACCGACAGGCCAAGGCGGTTGCGGTGAAAGTGCC
>JAKCAB010000339.1 GCA_021839785.1 bacterium
CGCCGGCCTGGACCTCGTCGAGCCGCACCGCGCCCTCGTTGACGATGCGAAAGTAACCGCCGAAGCGCGTCGCGCCTTCGGGCCGCAACTGCATCGCGTCGGTCGTTTGGGGGAACGCACCCAGCGGCGTTTGCATCTGCACCTGGAGCGAGAACTGGTCTTTCTGGGTTTGGTTGAACTGCACGTTCAACCGCCGGTCAGTGCTGTTGGGCACGGCGTCAACCGTCCACGCCAGCACCTGCGGGCCTTGGACGCGGGTGATTTCGCCGGCGCCCTGTACGAGCAGCGAAATGCGGTTCATCTCGCCTTGCATGACCTTGAAATCGAACAGCGCGGTCTGGCGCATCAGGCCGGGGCTGATCGCGATTTGCGACAGCACCTCCGCCGCGTAAAACAAAGTGCCCTCCGCCTCGGGTTTGGCCTGCTTCCAGGCGAGGTTCACCCGGCCGTCCGGCGGCAGAAAGCTGGTGAAGTCGTCGCCGGTCCGTTCGGGTTTGGCGGCGCCGGCGAACTGGAACTGCGTGTCCGCCTTCAGGCCGGGGAAGACGACCGGTTGCAGCGCGCTGGGAGCGACCGCGAAATCGACGGCGCTCCAATCGTTGCTCGCGCGCACGGCGGCGTTGAACTTGATCTCGAGCGGATACTCGCCCGGTTTGTCGAACGTGGCCACGAAGCGGCCTTTTTGGAACCGCAGCCGCCAGTCCGCGCGCGAGGTCGCTTCGGTCAACGCGGCGCCGCCGGACAGCAGATCGAGCGAACCGCCTTTGGGGTTCTTGACGCTGACAGTCGCGATGAGCGTGAACGCGGCGTTGTCTGGGCTGAGCTGGCCGACCAGCCGGAAGTTGCGCAGCACCACCTTCCGCGCCTCGGGATCGGCAATGGCGACCTTCAGCGGCAGCGTGTAGGCGGTGCCGTGGAAGCGAAACGCCAGCGGCTCCATGCCCGTGGTGGGCTGTTGTGGGCGGAGGTCCTCCGGCAGGAATTTCGTTTCCACCGGCACCACCCCGGTGGGGTTCGGCACCTCGACGTCCACGGCGGGGTCGGCGTCCACGATCACATAACCGTGGCCCAGCGCTGGCTGGGTCGAGACCAGCGTCAGCGGTGTCAGCGATAGCGGAAGCAGCTTCAACTTCGTTTCCGCGGTGACGGTGACGATGAGATTGGTCACGGGCAGGTCGGACTTTTGGGGGCGCAACACCAGATAGCGAACGCCACCGCCTTCTTCGCGAATGCTCCAGTCCTGCAACCGATCGCCTGTTACGGAGCGAAGTTCGCCTTCGCCGGACAAGACCAGCGCAAATTCCTTCGGCGCGCCCTCGATGACGTCGATTTGGAGGCGGAAGGTATGGCTGAGCTTTTCGATGGTGGCATGAATGGAGTGCTGAAGAGCGGTGGCGAAAATGGTTTTCTCCCGCTCGCCAAGCAGGCCCTTGAGCCGGGCCTCGATCACGAGCCGGGCGGTCTCATCGTTGATGTTGCCGTTCACCGAGACGTTCTTCACCTCCGCTTGGACGACTGGTTCGGCGGCGCCGGCCCACACGGCGGCGAGCAGTCCACACAGGGCAACGAGCAATCGAGTGGTTTTCATGGGGGGTGGCATGTGCATCGCGGTCGGTCTGTTTCTGAGTAATGAAGTGAGCGCAGTGTTGGCGGCCGTGAGCGGTCATTTCCCGGAAATCGACTTCGCCTGGCGAATCATCCATTCGAGCTTGGTTGGACGGGAATCCGGCGCAAACGCTTCCGGCGCGCCGCGCAAATTGGCCAGCAACGCGTCCGGCGTCACCTCGCCGGCAAACGGACTCGACACCAGCCATTCGGCGAAGGCTGACGCCACCGTGGCCAGCCGCAGCGCTGGACTCGCCTGGTCGAGCGCGACGGCCGGCCCGGCGTAAGGCACCGGCCATTCCAACTCGCGGTACACGCCCGTCGCCGGCTCGCGATAGCGCACGCGCACCGTACCGAGGTCGCCGTCGCCACCCGCGTTGACCTCGAGGACGTACAGCGCGTTGCCGGATTCCGCGGCGGCAAGTTCGGCGGCATCGACGGTGTTGTCGCGGAACTGTTCCTGGGTGAGCTGGTGCTTGGCGTAGCCGATCTGCCGCCAGGCGGTCACGCGACGCGGGTTGAACTCGACCTGCACTTTCACGTCCGCCGCCGCCACCTGGAGCGCGCCGGTCAGTTGCGCCGCAAACTCCGTGGTGGCTTCCTCGGGCGTGTTCACAAAGCCGTACCGGCCGTCGCCGTTGCGCGAAAGCACTTCGAGCAAATCGTCGTTGTAGCCTTCCCAGCCGATGCCAAAGCAATCCAGCGCCACGCCACGTTTCCGGTACGACTCGACCTTGCGCCGCAGCGATTCGGGATCGACGTCGCCGAGGTTCGCCGCGCCGTCAGTGAGCAGCACGACCCGGTTCACGCCCTGGCTGAGGAAATGGCGGAGCGCGGTCTCGTAGGCGAGGTTCAGCGCATCTTCGAGGTTCGTGCCGCCGTCCGGCGTGAGATTGCCGATTTGCCCCACCAACTGGCCTGCATCTTTGCCGGACAGGCCATCGACCCACAGCCGGGCGGTGCGGGCGAAGGCCACCACGCTCACGGTGTCCCCTGGCTGGAGTTGACTCGCGAGCACACCGAGCGCTTCGTGAATGATCTGGACGCGGTCCGCGCGCTCCATCGAGCCGGAGTTGTCGAGCAGCAAAACCAGGTTCAACGGCCGGGTGGCTTCGCGTCCACGCGCGGCGGTTTGGACGGCGAAGCGCAGCACGTCGCGGTTTTGCGCGAACGGATACTGCGCGCGCTCCCAGGCAAACGCGACCGGCGCGCCGGGCGCCGGGACCGGATCGTGGTAGTCGAAGGCGTTGAGGAACTCTTCGCTTCGCACCGTCACCGGGTCCGGCATCTGGCCCTGTTCGAGGCTGGCGGCGGCGAGCTTGAACGAGACGTCGGTGACGTTGAGCGAAAAGGTGGAAAACGGATTTTGCGCGCAGGCAACCTCGGGTTGCGGCTCGGGCGGAGGCAGGTTCCGGCGAACGACCGGCGGTTCCTCGGCAACGGCGATGCCTTTCAGCGCCTCGGCGGTGACTGGAGTGGCGGGCGCGGGTTTGCCGGCAGCCTCCACGCCAAGCTTCGCGTGCTTTGAGTCGGTGACCTTGTTCAAGGTCTCCCCCGTCGCCAGGTCTTCAGTGATCTGCTCCGGCGGCTGACCGGTCGCGAAACCCCGTGCTGTTTCAGCGTCGGCAAAGCGCTCGGTGACCTTCGCCTTCTCGGCCGTGTCGCGGGCGGGACGCAACTGGCGGCGCCGTCGAACCTCGCCTTCCATCCGGGACTGTGCGGCCGACAGGTCTTTGCCGGCAAGCGCTTCATTGGCTTTGACCAGTGCCTTGTTCAACGCGGCACTTTCCTCATCCAAAGCGCGGGACGAAGTTGCGGCGCCGCGGTCCATTCCCGCCTGTGTTGGCGAGGCCGCCGGCACACCGCCGGCCGTCAGGGCTGGGGTGGCAAAATAACTCAGCACTTCCGCTTCGCCCTTGACAGCTGCTGGCGCGGGTGTGGCCGGTGCCGCTTCTGGCTGGGTGGACCGGACTGTACCCGTTTCCGGAACGGAACCGGGGGCGGTTGGCGCTGGCGCTGGTTCGCCGGCGCTGCGGAAAAGGCGACCCGCCGTTGGGATGTCGCCCAACACCGGCGCTTTGTCTTGCTGCGTCGGAACCGGCGTAAAGCCGTACCCGCCATTGACCGCGTAAGTGCCGCCGGCCCGAGCACGATTCGACTCCGCCTTCGCCGCACCCTCGGCTGACAGCTCAAGTGCTGCTTCGCCATTCGCCGGTGCGATGGCCAATCCCGTTGCCGGGGAGGAAAAGTCGGATAAAACGGTGACCGGTGGCGGCGGCTCCGCAGCCATCACGCCGTTCGCTTCCGCGAGGCGCTCCTTGCGATCGGTCTCGACCGGGATGTCGGTGGGCGTGCCCATGAATGCGGGCGCGGGGAGCTTGAGCGGCACCGGAGCGAGTTCGGACTGGGCCGAGGCTTGTTCGGCGATGCCGGCGCTTTCAGTGGTGCCTAAGCTTGGGAGCGGTTGGCCGGGAACAGACGCTAACCCTTGCCTGCCTTCAGCGAGGCCAAGCGCGGCGGCTTGCTTCGCTTCCTCGCCGGCTTTGGCTCCTTTCGGCATCAGGCCGTAGCGCATCATCATGCGGATGTCCATCATCCTCGGGGGCGGAGCTTCACCGGCGGCAGGTGGGTTGACCACTTCGCCGCCGCGCTCGGCCGAAACGGGCGTCCCGTATTCGTCGGCCGGCGGCTCGGTAGCGGGCAGGTAAATCGAGTTGGCGGGGCTTGATGCGGCCGGCTTGGTTTTGGCCATCGACTCGGGCGCGGCGGCAGCGTCAGATCTTGCCAAGACTTCAATCCCGCGGCTGCGCTGGGTTGCCGTTCGGCTCTCGCCCCAGTTGTTGTTCTGGCTGCGGACGGCGGGGGCCTGCGCATTCTCCGACAGGGCGGTGTCGATGGCACCCAATCGGTCTGCGACCTGCTGCGCCTCGTTGACGCGCGCGCCGCCGAAGGAGGTCGCATAGTTGGTGGCCAGGCCGCTTTTAATGAGGCGTTGACGTAGCGCTTCCTCCTGCTGAGACGACCGCATGGCGATGAACTGGGCCTTGGCTTTGGCCTTCGCGAGCGATGGCAACAACGTTCCGGCGAGCAAGAGCATGAGCAGCGCCGCGGCACTCAAGGGAATGAGCCAGCGCAGGGTTCGCCGCCGCGGCTCGCGCAGTTCTTTCGGGGCGATGATTTTGAAATGGCCCAGCAGCTTTTGGCGTCGGCTTTCTGAAAGCCGCGGCTGTGCGGGAGCTTGAGCGTGGGCTTGCTCGACCATGCCGATGGTCCGCTTCAGGCGATCATAAAGTTGCGCGAGAGCCGGGTCTTGCGTGATCGCCACCTGCACTGCCGCTGCTTCCGTCGGCGTCAATTCGCCCAGCAGCAGGGCGGTGATCCGTACTTCGGGATCATCCGGCTGAGTTGGGGTAAAGTCGGAATTCATAACACAAGGCCCGCCTTGGCCAGTTCCGCCGCCAGAGACTTCAAGGAGTGGTGCAGCAGATAACCCACGTGGCCGACCGTGAGGCCGGTGCGCGCGCTGATTTCCTTGTAGGACAACGCTTCGTTGAATTTCAGGCGGAGCAGTTCCTGGTCGCGGGCACTGAGGTTTTGCAGCCCGCGACGGACAAGACCGATGCCTTCGACGCGAACCAGCTCCTCGTCCGGCGAGGGCAGGGGATCGGGCGGTTCGGAGGCGGGTTCATCGTCGCCCGCGGCGGCTGGAGTCAGCGCCACGATTTTGCCCGCCTGGCGCCGGTGGTTGAGCGCCAGGTTGTGAACGGTACGGTAAAGCCAGCTTTTCGGCTCTCGCACCTGGTCGAATTGCGTGTGTAAGCGCATGAACGCTTCCTGAACCATGTCTTCCGCCAGGATCGGGTCTGCCAGCAGCCGGAGAGCGTAGGTCAAGAGCGGTGCTTCGAGGGCGGCGAACCACTCCTCGATCGTCGCGCAGGGCGGGGCTTCCGCACCGGCCTCGTTGGGTTGCGCTACGGGCACGCTGGGTTGAGTCAATTGTCAGTCAAGCGCCCCAGTCGCCTGGGTGCGGACCGCTTTCGGCCTGCTCTACGTGTCTGCTTCCAAGCGTAAGACACGGCGGTCCGGCTTTTCTTAGACGGTTTCTTGGATTAAGTCGCTCCCGGTCGTGTTCCCAAGGGGGGTTGAGGATCAGCGCGGATTCGCCAAGGCGGGATGAAATGGCTGTACCTCCACCTCGCGAGCCAGGCGTTCCACGTCGGCGCGTTCGACCTCGCCCGCCAGCAGAGACAGCGCGTTCGCCGCGCCCGCAGCGGTGCCCCAACGACACGCCTCGCCGAGGTCGTCGCCCCGAGCCAAACGGGAAACCAAGCCCGCGGTGAAGGCGTCGCCGGAACCGATCGGGTTAACGGCCGCGACTTGCGGTACGGAGACGCGCCAGACGGTGCGGCCGTCGAAGGCGAGGGTGGGTTGCCGGCCCGCGGTGACCACCACACGTTGCGCGCCACGCGCGGCCAGTTCGCGCAGCGCGGCGACCACCTCCGCGTCCGAGGCGAGCGTGCGACCGGTGGTGGCCGCGAGTTCGGTGCGGTTCGGTTTGACCAGCGCCGGCCCGGCCTCGAGGGAGGCGAGCAAGGCGGGACCTTGCGCATCCACCGCCGAGATCGCGCCCACGGCGTGCGCCATCCGCGTACATTGCGCGTACAAGTCCGACGGCCCGTTTGGGGCGATGGTTCCCGACATGACCACGGCCCGACACTGGCCGACGCGCCGACGGACGATGGCGAGCAACTGCGCGAAATCAGCCGCTTCGGCCGGGGAGCTTTCCTCGACGAGTTCAGTAACCGCGCGGGTTGCTTCGTCGATCACGGTGACGCATTGCCGCGTGCAGGTGGCGACCGAGACGAAGTCGGATTCGATGCCGCGGTGTTCGAGCGTTAGGCGTAGGTACTCGCCGCGGTCACCGCCGAGGAAGCCAGTGGCAATGGGGTGTTCGCCAAGCGCCTTCAACACTTTCGCCACATTGACGGACTTGCCCGCGACGCCATCGCGGGTGGTGACGGCGCGGTTGACGGCGTCCAGCTTGAGCCGTTGAAAAACCA
>JAKCAB010000327.1 GCA_021839785.1 bacterium
GCCTTGGTCGTAGAGCTGGAGGATGCGCTCACGCACCGGGACCGGAATGGCTTTCATGCCCCAAGCCTACGCCGGATGTGGCCCCGCGTAAAGCTACATTATTTGTGGAAACGCTCTAGCCGCGGCGCGACCACAATCTGGGAGGATTGGGAAGGCCGCCAGTCGCTCAGCCACAGCTCGTATCTCCACATCGGTTTCTGGTTTGTGCAAGGTCTGGCGGGCATCCGACCCGGCCTGGACGGCGACGGCTGGAAGAGCTTCGAACTGCGTCCGGCGTGCGATGGCTCGGTGCCGCTGGACTGGGTGAAGTGCAGCCGCGAAACACCGTACGGGCTGGTCGCCTGCAACTGGCGTCGCGCGGGTGGCAAGGCGGAGATCGAAATCACCGTGCCACCGAACACGACCGCGACGTTCTTCCCACCGACGCGCGATGCGAAAAAGATCACCGAAACCGGCCAGCCGGTCAGCCGAAGCCGCGGAGTGAAGATCGTCCGCGACGCCGCCGGCCTGGCTCTGCGCCTCGGTCCAGGGCGGTATCGATTTGAGGCGGAGCAACCCTGACCAGCGCCAGGGCAATCAACTGCTTTGGGCGGGAGCGCGACCGTCCCGGCCGCAGCGCCCGGCGTCCCGCCAGGCGCCCCGAGTACGGAGTCCTCGGCGGGACGCCGAGGACAGCGTGCCAGAGGCACGCGCTCCCCAAATCCAGACTGCAGGCACCGGCAGCGGTCCCGCGCGAGCGGCGGCAACTCACTTATCGGTGTTGCCGGCGCGGTCCGGGTAAGGCGGTTTGTGCGGCTCGGGCGGCGGGTTCTTTTCGATCGCCTCCTCGACCACGCGGATCGCCCGTTCGAGTTGCGGGTCGATGCCCTTGGCCATCTTGGCAGGATCGTCGATCACCTCGATGTCCGGGTCCACGCCGTGGCCTTCGATGATCCATTTGCCTTGGGGGCTGTAGATGCCGAACGTGGGCGCGGTCACGTTCCCACCATCCACCAGCGTGGGCGCGCCGCTGATGCCGATCAAGCCGCCCCAGGTGCGCGTGCCGATCAGCGGGCCGAGTTTCGCGCGCTTGAAATAATACGGGAAGGCGTCGCCGCCCGAGCCGCTCCAGCCGTTGACGAGCATCGCTTTGGGCCCGAATTGCGCCACCGGCGGCCACTGCCAGTCGCGGCCGTCGCGCACGCCCCAGTAGTTGATGAGCGGCCGGTTCAACAGTTCGATGAACCGGTCCGGGATCTGCCCGCCGCTGTTGAACCGCTCGTCGATGATCAAGCCTTGCTTGGTGAACTGGCCGCGGAACTGGCGCACCAGTTCGTTCTGCCCGCCCTGGCCCGTGTCGGGCACGTAAATGTAGCCGATGCGCCCGTCCGAGGCCTCGGCCACGCGCCGGCGCTTGGCCTCGATCCAGGCCAGGTTCCGCAACCGCGCCTCGCTGGCGAGCGTGTGCACAATCACTTCGCGCGCGCCGTTCAAGCCCGGCTGGCGGTTGACGGTGAGGCTCACGGTCTTGTCGGCCAGCCCCTGGAAAGCCGCCCAGGGTTCGAGCATTGGATCGAGCGGCACGCCATTCACGGCCAGCAGGTAATCGCCTTCCTTGACGTCGATGCCCGGCTGGCGCAACGGCGAGCGGACCTCGGCGTCCCAGGCGGCGGGTTCGAGGATGTGCTTGATCCGGTAGGCGCCGTCCTCGAGCGCGAAGTCCACGCCCAGGTAGCCGACACCTCGTTGCGGAGCGGACTCGAAATCGCCGCCGCCCCCATAGGTGTGGGACGAGTTCAACTCTGCGATCAGTTCGCCAAGCAGGAAGTTCACGTCCCAGCGCGTCACCGCGTCTTCGAGCAGCCTGCCGTAACGCTGGCGCAAGAGTGCCCAATTCACGCCGTGCATCCCGGGGTCGTAGAAGTAATCGCGCTCGATGCGCCAGGCGTCGGTGAAGATTTGCCGCCATTCGGCCACCGGATCGACCGTCGCCTCCAAGCCGCCCAGCGCGAGTTTCTTCTCCATTTTCTGGCCTTCCTTGGGTTCGATGATGGCGTAGTCCTTGCCTTTTCGGACGAGCAGCTTCTGGCGGTCGGCGGAAAGCTCCATCGCGCCCGCGTCGTCCAGCGCGGTCTTCTCTTCGCGCTTCTCGAAGTCCCAATAAACGATCGGGCTCTTGTCGTCGCTGGCGCCGGTGCGCGGCCGGCGGCGGAACAGAAGCTTGTCCTTGAGCGCCACCAATTCGCCGTAACGGCCCGGCTTGGGCGGCAACACCACCGCGCGGCGTTCGAAGTCCGCCAGGTCAATCTCCACCGGCTTGGGTGGCGCCTCGGTCCTTTCTTTCTTTCCGTCCTTGGCTTCGCCGCCGTTTTTGGCCTCGGCCGGTTTCGCGCCTTCCTTGGACTCGCCGTCTTTCTTCTCCTCCGCCTTGTCTTTCTTGGGCTCTTCGTCGTTCCGCGGTGCCAGCAGCGAAGGCACGTCTTTGCGCAACGGCACGGCAACCAGTTCGGTGGTGTTGGCGTAAATCCAGGTATTGTCGAGGTCGCTGTAGATCGGATCGAAGCTCCGGCCGGTCCGGTAAAACAGGTACTTGCCCTCCGGATCGAACACCGGCCATTCGTCGTTGTAAAAGCCGGAGGTGACTTGCAGGCGCCGACGCTCCTTGGTGTCGTAAAGCACGATGGCGGTGTTCCGATTCGCTTGATCGCCCGCGTAAGCCAGCCAGCGGCTGTCCGGCGACCACGCGAAATGGAACTGTTCGAGGTCTCCATGGAACAGCCAAAGCATGTGGTCGATCTGGCGCGTCTCGGCCTTGTCCAGGTCGTGCACGTATAGCTTCATCGCCTGGTCGATGAACGCGAGTTGCTTGCTGTCCGGCGACCACACCGTCGCGTACCGGAAGCCCGCGCCCAGCGAAGTCAGCTTCCGTTCTTCGCCCGAACCGTCCGCCGCGCGCAGCGTCAATTCGTACTCGCCCGAGCGATCGCTGAAGTACGCGACCCATTTGCCGTCCGGCGACCACGCGGGGTAGCGCTCGGCCACGCCGGAACTGCGGGTCAAGTTGCGGATGACGCCGTGCTCGGCCGGCACGGTGAAAACGTCGCCGCGTGCCTCGACCACCGCCCGCTTGCCCGTCGGCGAGATCGACACGGCTTGGATCAAGCCAGAGACGTTCTCGATCCGCGGCTTCAAGGTGGCCCGGTCGGTCACCACGCGGATGTCCACCTCGCGGAGCTTCTCCGTTTCGAGGTCCAGCAGGTAGAGCCGGCCGCCGTTTTCGAGGACGATGTCCTGCGGTCCCATGCCGGGGAAGTGGGTGTCGAAATCTTTGAAAAACGTGAGTTGGCGGAACTTTTTGCCCGCGCGGTCGCAGGCCCAGAGGTTCGCGCGCTGGTTCGCGTCGCGGTCAGACAAAAAGTACAACGTGTCGCCGTGCCACATGGGCTGGGCGTCGTTGGCCTTGTCGTGGGTGAGGTTTTCGGCGGTGCCCTCGCGGAGATCGAACAACCAAATGTCCGGCGCCATGCCGCCGCGGTAGCGTTTCCAAGTGCGGAAGTCCCGGCTGATCGGCATGTACGCGAGATACCGGCCGTCCGGGGAGATGCTGCCGAATTCGCCGTAAGGCACGGGGAGTTGCTCCGGCAGCCCGCCCTCGAGCGAGAGCCGGAAGAGCTTGTTGAACCGGTCCTTCTCGCTGGTGCGGGACGAGGCGAACAGGATGGATTTCCCGTCTGGGTACCAATCCAGCATCCGGTCGGGCGCGCCGTGGTAGGTCAAACGACGCGGCACCCCGCCGCCCGTCGGCATGACGTAGATGTCCTGGTTGCCGTCGTAGTCACCGGTGAACGCGATCTGCGTGCCGTCCGGCGAAAAGCGCGGGAACGACTCTTCGCCGCGGGGCGAACTCAAGCGCACCGCGGTCCCGCCTTCCTTCGGCGCCACCCAGATGTCGCCGGCATAGACGAACGCGATCTGCGTGGCCGAAACGTCGGCCTCGCGCATCAACCGGGCGTCGATCCGGCCGGCGACCGGATCGGCCAGCAACGGGGCAAGCGCACAGAGAGCGAGCAACGAAACCAGGGCCAAGCGGGACCGCCGGCCACTTCCCGGTGAGAAGTCGGTAATTACGTTCATGGCCACGGCCTGGAGAGTACGCGGCCCTTCCCCTTCCCCCGCAAGGCATTTTCGTCCCCCAGCCCGCCTTGGCTGGACCGAAGCAAAAGCCATTCAAAACAGGTCTTGCCAACCCGAAATGGGTCCGGCTAAATTCCACGCTCTTTGCCGGCCGCTTGGGGCGGCCGCCAGGGAACGACGCCGGCGCCTGTGGTGCCGGCCTGAATGTATTTATGGTCAAGATTCGCTTGAAGCGCGCCGGGGCGAAAAACACCCCAGCCTACCGCATCGTGGTGGCGGACAGCCGCAGCCCCCGCGACGGCCGGTTCATTGAAGAACTCGGCTCGTACGTGCCGTTGCGAAAGGGTACGGACTTCACGCTCAAGTTGGACCGCGCCGAATATTGGCTGAGCCGGGGCGCCCAGCCGAGCGAAACGGTGGCCAGCTTCATCCGCCAGGCGCGGAAACAGGCGGCGGCAACGCCCGTGGCCGCCTAATTGCCCGCGGTATGCAAGCCTGGCTCGATTTTGTGGTGAAGGGCTTGGTGGACCGGCCGGAAGCGGTGACCGTGACGCCAGCGGACCAGGGCGGCCTGATCCACTACGAGCTGCGGGTTGACCCGGGTGACGTGGGCAAGCTGGTGGGCCGGCAGGGCGCCACCATCAAGGCCTTGCGGGCGTTGCTCCAAGTCGGCGCCGCCAAAAAATGCCTGCGGTGTTCGGTGGACATCGTGGAAGACGAACCACCGCGGTGACGCCCACCGGCGCCTGGCGCCGGCTGGCAACGGGGCGGGCATGACAGCCGCTCCCGACCGAGCATGACGATTGACGTGCTCACTTTGTTTCCCGCGATGTTCGCGGGGCCGCTCGACGAAAGCATCATCCGGCGGGCACGCGATCAAGGATTGCTGGAACTGCGTCTGCATCAACTCCGGAACTGGACGCACGACCGGCACAAAACGGTGGACGACCGCCCGTTCGGCGGCGGGCCGGGAATGCTGATGAAGCCGGAGCCGATCTTTGAAGCGGTGGCGAGTCTGCGGCGCGAAGGGTCGCGCCTCGTCCTGTTGAGCCCGGCGGGCCGGCGCTTCGACCAGGCGATCGCCCGCGAGCTGGCCGCGCTGCCGCACTTGTTGTTGCTGTGCGGGAGCTACGAGGGCGTGGACGAACGGGTGCGCGAGTTCCTGGTGGACGACGAATTGTCCATCGGCGACTACGTGCTCACCAACGGCGCGCTGCCGGCGATGGTGATCATCGACGCGGTGACGCGATTGTTGCCGGGCGTGCTGGGCGACGATGCCAGCGCGCACGACGAATCCTTCAGCCGGGAGTGGCTGGAGTACCCGCAGTACACGCGGCCGGCGGATTTTCGCGGGATGAAGGTTCCGGAAGTGCTGGTTTCCGGGAACCACGCGGAGATCGCGCGGTGGCGGGCGGCACAGGCCCGCCTACGGACGCAGCAACGCCGGCCCGACCTCGCGCCGGGCACGGCGGGGGAATCGGCAGCGGTCAGGAAACGAACAACTTAAGCTATGAATCAGGCACTATTGGACAAGATCGAATCGGCGAACCTGCGCAAGGATCCGCTGCAATTCCATGTGGGTGACAGCGTCCGCGTTCACACCAAGGTCATCGAAGGCGACAAGGAGCGCATCCAGGTCTTCGCGGGCGTCGTGATTGGCCGGCGCGGGCACGGGATCAACGAGACTTTCACGGTGCGGCGCATCAGTTACGGCGAGGGCGTGGAGCGTATTTTCCCCATCCATTCGAACCGCATCGACAAGATCGAAGTGGAACGCGAAGGCGCGGTTCGCCGGGCCAAGTTGACCTATCTCCGCAAACGCGTCGGCAAGGGCGCCACGGCCGTCAAAGAAAAGGCGCGCAAGATCGGCGTGCCCGGTGGTGGAGGCGCGCAACCAAGCGCCGCGGTCGCCGCGCCTGCCGAGACACCCGCGGCCGCGCCCGCCGAGGTGCCGCAGGCATAGTCTCGGTGCCTTTCACGGATTTTGGAAACGCGCGCTTTGCCGCGCGTTTCTTCGTTTGGCGTCGCGGTGCCAGCCTTGTGAATTGGTGACAGGCATCGCGCGGAATTCTGTCAGAGCGTTGAAGCGGCGCTGGCGCGTGCTCGACGCGCACGCGTGGGCCGCACGTCGCTGCATGTTCGAGCTGGCTCGAAGCCGTTGAACGCAACTGCACCAACCAGTTCGAACCGGCAGTCGAGTTCGTTTTAGAGACCCCCAACGCCATTTTTTTTGGTTCTTCACGGAATTCCGGGGAGGGACCGTGGCGGTCAACGGCGAGCCGGGGAGGCTGGTCTGGTGAAAAGCGAACCGCCGGCGGACCCTCCGCCACCGTTGACCCGAGCCGGCCTTGCCGAACTGCTGGGAAATTGGAAGGGCGATCACTTGGGCCCCGTGGGACGATTGCCCGGGGACGGGGATCGGCCTGAGGCAGTCTGGCTGGAGTGGGGGGCCCGGCCCGGCCCGGGCCAAGCGCTGTAGCGGTTGCCAACAGTGCGGGGCGGCGGTGCCGGACACGGAGGAACGCGGGAGCTGCCCCGCCTGG
>JAKCAB010000215.1 GCA_021839785.1 bacterium
GGAGCGTTACCGCAGGCAGGAAGTCTTCTTCATCCACGACAACGCCCCCTATCATACCGCTCCGGAGGGGCAAGAGTGGCTCTCCTGTTACGGACATCGCTTCCAGCTTTGCCCGCTGCCGCCCAAGATCAATGCCGGCAGGCCTAACCCCGCCGAAAAGGCGGCTTTGTAAGTGCGCGACTCACAAAACAATGCCCAGCCTCCGCACATAGCCGCCAGGAGGCTGAACAACACCGCCACCACCACGAGTCCCAAGAGGCCGTCGCTCGCATAAAGCGCGCGCGCCTGGCTGAGCAATTCCTGGGCATGGCTGGCGTAGAAGACTACATAGACACTGAAGGGCGCCGCCGCCCCCATGCAGGCAAGACCTCATTTATTAGGAGGTGTCTTTGGCATCGGAGGAGTTGAGTTGGTTGATTGTGCCTGAACAGATTGACAAGATCAATCTACAAGGACTTAGGCGTATCGGCAACCCGAGGCTGGCGGAGCCGGCACGACGAAAGGGGGCGAGAGCGGTCCCGTTGAAGCTGGTAAGCCGAAACTCAGAAAGCCAAAAATGGGTGCCTTCCCCGCGCTGGCGAACGCGGCGCGGTTGAAGCAGCGCCGAGCACCCAAATCGCCCCGGTCTTCGGATCGGGGCACGGATTGAGTCTTCAACGTGATCGACGCGTCCTCGATGAGCTTCCTGGAGGCTGAGTGGGGGGAACGGGTATGAATTGCGCCGGCTGCCGCAACTCCACTGGATTGCCCGGCGCAAGGCCGGCGGCGAACTGCGCGGCACGATCAGCCCTTAGCTGGCAGTTCCAATGGCACGTCAGGGAAGTAAACCGTGAACCGGTCCGGGTCATTCGTGGCAATACGATAACCCGCCACCAGCGCATGGGCGCCGATCAGGAAGTCTGGCAGTGGCAGTCGCCGGGTGGGCGGTTCGCTGGCGCGCTTTTCCAGGTAGTCGCGAAACGCGCGGGCGGCCGGTTCGGCCGCGGCCACGGGCACGTCCGCCAGTTGCACGCCCCACGAAGCCACGTCCGCCGCCACTGTGCCAGGGTCTTCGGCGCCGACGGCAAGTTCGGCCAGCGCCATTGTGTTGGCGACGGCGCCTTCGCCCGCCACGGCCTTGGCGATCAGCCCACGCGCCCAATCCCGTAGCCGGTCTTTGCGCTCCAAGGCGTAGATCAACACGCACGAGTCCAGGAGCGTCTTCATTCGCGGGTCAGGGCTTTGACTTCGGCCCAAGTGCGCGTTAACCGCGTGCGACTCTTTTGGAACGCCGCGTGCACCTGCGCGGCAGTCTTGGGCGCGCCGGGCTTCACCGGCTCCATGCGCCGGAGCACGATCACGCCGCTTTGTGGGGTTTCGGTCGCGTATTCTTCGCCCGGCTTTACCAGTTTGGCCAGGCGCACGCGGTAGGTCTTGTCCACGGTCACACTCACGGATGGGAATTTCCCACAGTTTTTCCTCTCCATCAAGCCCGGTTAAGCAGTTTGGCCGGGAGTCGCCCCCCGGCCGATAAGCTCACCGCGCGCCTTCGTGGCGCCTACGTCCACACCAACCGCCCGTCCTTCTCGCTCATACCAAAGTGCATTCAAATGGCTACGAAACACCCCCTCACCCTAGCCCTCTCCCCCTGTGGGGGAGAGGGCGCTCGAAGGGAGGGTAAGGGCGCGTTCGTATCCTTTTGATCGCAACTCAGTATCAGGTGCTCCTTGAACCGGCCGTCCAGGTCCAAGGCCCAGTAGGCGCTGGCCTGGCTGTAGCCGGCTTCCTTCAGCAGCGCCACGGCGTTGGCCTTGGCGAGCAACCGCCGGCCGTCTTGGAATAGTTCGGCGAGCACCTTGTCGGTGATGGTCCGCTTCGCGCCTTCCGACGGATTCCAGTACTCGTCCCAATCGAAGTCCGGCAGCGGCCGGAACACGCCGTTGGCCCGTTGCCAGGCGCTCATGGGCAGGGGCATCGCCCCGGTCTTTGGATCGGGGCGCGGATTGAGTCTTCAACGTGATCGACGCGTCCTCGATGAGTTTCTTGGAGGCTGAGTGGGGGTAACAGGTATGAATTGCGCCGGCTGCCGCAACTCCACTGGATTGCCCGGCGCAAGGCCGGCGGCGAACTGCGGGGCACGATCAGCCCTTGATCGTGGCCAAGCCTTCCACACGCTCAAAATCGGCGTCCAGGCACCACACCTTATCCCCGCGCGCCAGCGCCGTGGCGGCAATGGCGGCGTCGAAAAACTTCATGGTCTTTCCGGCCCGGCGCAATTGAGCCAGGAGCGCCGCCAACTGCGCGGCCTCTGGCTCTCCGAACACGTCCACCAGGTCGCGGTAATGGCGGGTGTAGAGGTCCGCGGCCCGGCGGCGCAGTGCTTCCTTCACTGGCGGCAGCGTCCCCGCCAGAAACTCCGCAGCGGCGTGCGCCGGAATGTAGAAAGGCCCGGCTTCCGTCTCCGGGAGCAGGGCGCTTAACTCGCTTTCCGTGCGTTCCGCGTGGATCAGAACGCTCGTGTCAATGGCTACGGCGTTCACAGTTCGATCACGGCGGCGTTGGCGTCGATTTCGCGGCGCAAGGCCGCGGCGTCCTCGGGGGAAAACCGGACAGAGGCCAGTCGCTGGATGATTTCGGCGCGCGAAACTCCGCCGGTGCGCCGCAACAGCGCGGCGGGGCGCCCGTGGCGGGTGATAATGGCCGCTTCGCCGCGATGAATGACGGCGTCCAAGACGCCTCTGGCTTCCCGTGCCAGGTGTGTAGCCGTGACTTCCATGCGGGTAAAATACGCATTTTGCATTCTCGCTCAAGTCCCTTCTGCCCCGGTTAAACAGATCGGCCGGAAGTCGCCCCCCCGGCCGATAAGCTCACCGCGCGCCTTCGTGGCGCTTACGTTCACACCAACCGCCCGTCCTTCTCGCTCAGGTGCTCCTTGAACCGGCCGTCCAGGTCCAAGGCCCAGTAGGCGCTGGCCTGGCTGAACCCGGCTTCCTTCAGCAGCGCCACGGCGTTGGCCTTGCTCAAGAGCCTTCGGCCGGCTTGGAACAACTCGGCCAGCACCTTGTCCGTGACGGTCTTCTTGGCGCCTTCCGGCGGGTTCCAGTACTCGTCCCAATCGAAGTCCGGCAGCGGCTTGAACACCCCGTTGGCCCGTTGCCAGGCGGACATGGGCAGGCCCGGTCTTTGGATCAGGGAGCGAAGTAAAA
Source organism: bacterium (assembly GCA_021839785.1). Next base: position 3,186 of record JAKCAB010000215.1, read on the forward strand.
TCTCGGCTTCGGCCAGCTACGGGGACAGTCGAATGTAGTCCAAGCCCACATCCACGCCGCTGCGCGAACACGGATCAAGTCGCAAACGGGTGATGCGGCCGCGCCAGCGGAGGTTGTCGGCCACCGGCACGCGATAATCATGCCAGTCGCCGTCCGCCTTCACCGGGAAGCGGACGCTGGTGGCCTCGCTTTCCGGCAGGCGGCGGGTCCGCCAGAAAAGTTGCGCTGAATCGGTGAAGTGGCCGCCATCCGCCGGTGAAAGCCGCATTCGCAATTCGACCGCGCGAAACTGGTCGGCGCGGACCTCCATCGGTGGCCCGAAAAAGGCCGGGTCGTTGCCGGTTGTGCGCGCCGCCAGCACACCGTTGGTGGCGACGGTGCCGGCGAGATTCATACCACTGCCCCAACCTTCGTCACCGGCCGCGAAACTCCAATCGGTCCGGTCTGCTGGCTCGAGCGGGAGATCGTACGGGCCAAGGCCGACATCCGCGGGCACCGCGTCGAGATGATCCCGCGGGGCGTCGGTGAGCACGTCGCGGATCGCGTCGAGGTAGCCGAAGCCGAATTGTTGGTGCGGTTCGATGTACGAGCCTTCGCCCCATTCGTTCCACGCCTCGATCAGCACGAAGTTGCGGACCGGTGACGCGTTGCTTTGGTTAGCAAGAAATCGCTTCGCGTCGGCGAGGTGTTGTCGGAACAGCGCCGGCGTGCGGCCGTAGCGGACCAGGTTGTTTTCGCCGTGCCACGGGCGGCTGTCCCAACCGCCGCTGACCGGCAGCAATATCGGGATCGGGCTTTGCGCGCGGAGCTGCTCCCATTGTCGCTGGTAGCCTTCCAACAGGGTGGCGAACGGCGCGAACAAGCTGGCGCCGGTCATGCCCAAGCCGGGCCAATTGTAGGCCGTAATCGCGTCATAACCCTCGGCCGCGGCGGTGCGGGCCTGGCCGGCATCGCCCACGCAGGCCAGCAAGTACAAGCCCGACAGGCCAGCGCGGCGGCATTCCGCGCGCATGGCCTCGAAGGCGCGCTTCACGCCGGCGCTGCCCAAATCCTCAGTGAGCCGTTGCGGGCTGAAAATAATGACCACCGGCTTGCCATCCACCGTGAGATGCTCCGGGCGGCGGAAGTAGTTCTCGATCCAATACCGCGTGACCGCCAGGCAATCCGCCTGCGAGTGCGTGCCGGGCGGATTGTGGTTGGCCCAAAGCAGGCAGAACTTGAGCAGGTGCCGGTAGCGCGCGTGGAAGTAGCCGTCGTGCAACGCGTGCTCGAGTTGGCGCGCGCCTTGGGACCAATACCAGTCGTACGCGAAGAAGGTGATGCCGTGCTCGACCGCCCATTTGATGTGCCAGTCCGCCACCTCGGGGTCGCCTTCGCGATACCAGCCGAGCAACGGGCGCCGTTCGGGAAAGCTGCGGATCGGTTGCCACTGCCCGGCGCTGCGCCAGCCGGGAAAATAGTAAGCGCCCACCTCGAACGGACCGCGCACCGGCTTGGGTTCGGGCATGTAATCGGCCTTGGCCAGATGCAAGTCCGGGGCGAACGCGAGCCGGCACGCGCTTTGCACTTTGGGCGTGTTGAGCGAACTCAGGTTCAAGCCAACAGCTAATTCGCCCGGTGTGTCCGCCGCGACAGTCCAGCGAAAAGTGGTGTCTTCCTCGAAGCGCAACCGCTCAACTGCGGCTGGTTCCGGCGAGCCTTTGGCCAGCCTCAGTCCCGCCGGCAACTCCAGCGAAGCGACGAGATTGGTGATCGGCGTCGCGCCCACGTTGGCGACCGCGGCCTCGATCATGACCGGTCGTCCGGCGCGGAGCGGCGCCGAGTCCGGCGCAAACGCTTTCACCTTGAGTTGCGGCGGACCGTGCGGGGCCGCGTCGATCTTGAGCCAGGCCAGGCGCGCGTAGGCGCCGGGCGCGTCGCTGGGCTGGAGGCCCACGGCGAGGACCTGGCCCTGCCAGTCTTTGGCCGCCAGCAAGTCGAGGTTGTAGGTGAACGCCGCGCCGTTGGTCGCCAGCGGGAAGGCGAAGCGGTGCAGGCCCGGCGCCTGGTCGGTCGCGAAAACCAGCGTGGCGTAGCGCCCGCGATCCACGGCCATTTGGAGCGACAGGAAGCTTTGCTCCTCGGCCCGCAGTTTGACCGGCGGCGCGAGCAGGAAGGCCTCGGCGTCGGCGAGGCTCATGGCCAGGCCGTCCGGCTGGCTGGCGAGCCTGGCGTCGCCCGCGGCGGTCCAGCCCTGCAGGCTGTTGGTGAAGGTAAAATCCGCGGCGGGCACGGCCGGCGGAGCGTCCAGTTCGCCGACGCGAAGCGAGTCCACGGCGAACTGCGCGCCGTCGTACACGTCGAAGCGCAACCGCACGATCCGGCCTTCGCGGTGCCAGAACGGAAACACCCGCCAGGTGTGCCACGCATGGTCGCCACGGACTTGGAACCGCGCGGTCTTTGCCTGCGAAAAGCCACCGTAGCGGCCTTCGGTGGTGTTGCTCCAAAACCACTCGGCGGTGCCGTCGGCGCTCGCGCGGAGCCGCACTTCGAGGAATTGCCAGGGCGAGGCCGGGAAATCGAGCGGCGCGGTGAGCTCCAGGATCGGATCGCTGCCGACCGCCCGGCAATGCAATGCGCCGTCACTGACCGTCACATTTCCGAGATCGGCATTCGCGCGCCAGCCCTCGAAGTCGCCCGGTTGGTTGAAGTTCCATTCGCGGACCGTGCGTTCGCCGGCCAGCGCGGAAAGCAGACAGCCGAGCGCGGCCACCAGCGCACCCGTCCAGAAATTTTGGCAGCGCATCACAGCCGGTCCTGGTAGGCGAGCCACAAGGCGCGGAAATAACGCATCACGCGGACGGGATCGGCGCTCTCCGGTATCTCGGCGAGGCAGAAGCCGGCGAAACCGCTGGCGTTGAGCCGGGCCAGGAGTCGCCGCCACGGATATTCCTCCAGGTAAAGATCGCGCATGTGGACGGAGAAAATGCGGCCTTGCAGGAGCTCGAAGTTCGCCTCGAAGCCGGCGCCTTCGAGGTCGGTCTGGTTCGAGTTCCAGCACGCGCCGACGTTCGGGTGATTGGCCACGTCGAGAATGGTCTCGATGTGCGGCACCAGCGAGGTGCCGCTGCCGTGGACTTCGAGGCGGATTTGCTGTCCCAGCCCGGCGCCGAACTCGCCCAGTTCACGCAGCGACCGGCCGATTTGTTCGAGCGTCTTTTGCACCGGCACTTCCTTCAGCAGGCCATTGGGGCGGACTTTGACGCCGGTGGCGCCGACATCGTGGGCGAGCACGATGTACGCCTTGGTGGCCTCGAGGTCGCGCCGCAGCTTGGCCTGGTCGGGCGTGTGGTAATCGAAGGCGCTGCCCAGGCCAAAGAGTTGGACCGGCGAATCGGCGAACCGGCGCTTGACCTCCGCGCGCTGCTCCTTGGTGAGGTTAACTTCGACACCGTGCTTGTTCGTC
>JAKCAB010000730.1 GCA_021839785.1 bacterium
GGATTGGCGGGCCTGGCGGGACTGGCGGGACTGGCGGGACTGGCGGGACTGGCGGGACTGGCGGGACTGGCGGGACTTTTTTAGAAACTCCGTCACGTGTCAAGCACTTTTTTGCAAATTTTCGGAATTCGCGGGCGGCCGGGTGCGCTTTGCGCTTTTCACCGGGGCGCCCCGGCCTACGCTCGCGGCGTGACGGTCCTCGAGGTCATCCAACGTAGCGCCGAATTCCTGACCCGCAAAGGCGTGGAGTCACCGCGTCTGCAGGTCGAGTTGTTGCTCGCCCACGTGCTGGAAATGCCGCGGCTCAAGCTGTACCTGAACTTCGAGCGCAGCCTGACCGAGGCGGAACTGGGCGCGATGCGCGAACTCGTCAAGCGCCGCGGGGCACGCGAGCCGTTGCAGTACCTGGTCGGTTCGACTTCGTTTTGTGGCCTGGAACTCCGCGTGGCCCCGGCCGTGCTGATTCCGCGGCCGGAAACCGAGCTGCTCGCCGAGCGCGCCTGGAGTTTTCTGGCGCAGCTCGATTCGCGACCTGCGACTGCGCTGGACTTCGGCACCGGCAGCGGTTGCCTGGCCATCGCCCTGGCGGCGCGGTGTCCCCACGCTGCGATCACCGCCATCGATGTTTCCGCGGCGGCGTTCGCGGTGGCAGGCGAGAACGCGGCGCGACACGGCCTCGGCGAGCGCATTCGGTTCGTGCTCGGCGACGGCTTTGCCGCGTTGCCGGCAGAGGCGCGGTTCCATCTGATCGTGGCCAATCCGCCTTACATTCCGAGTACCGAGCTGGCCACACTGCAACCCGAGGTGCGCGACCACGAACCGCGTGGCGCGTTGGATGGCGGGGCGGATGGGCTGGACTTCATTCGGCGGCTGGCGGCGGAAGGCGCGCGTTGGCTCCAGCCGGGCGGGCGGTTGATGCTCGAGTTTGGCGATGACCAGGCTGAACCGGTGGTGGCCCTGTTCGCAAAGCAGGGCTGGGGGGTCGAGGCCGTGGAAAACGACTTAACAAGTCGGCCCCGAATCCTCGTTGCGCGGCTGGGCTCCGCGTGAAAAAGTCCGGGCCAGCGGTCCGCGCGGCCGCGAAGTTTTCCCAACATGTACAGCCTGGTGATTCAAGGCGGCCGGCCTTTGCACGGCGCGGTTTCCATCAGTGGTGCCAAGAACGCGGTGTTGCCCCTCCTGGCGGCGACGCTGTTGACGCGCGAGCCGTGCGTGATCCGCCGCGTGCCGAACCTCACGGACGTGACTTACATGGGGCGCATCCTCGCCGAGCTGGGGGCGAAGGTGAAATTCCAGGGCGACACCATCACGGTGACGGCGAACCGCGTGAAAGGCGTCGCCGGCTACGATCTGGTGCGCAAGATGCGCGGCTCGATCTGCGTGCTGGGGCCGCTGCTGGGCCGGCTCCGCGAGGCGCAGGTTTCGCTGCCAGGCGGGTGCATCATCGGCCCGCGCCCGATCGATCTGCACTTGAAAGGCATGAGGGCGCTCGGTGCCCGCGTCACGATCGAGAAGGGTTTCGTCTGCGCCAAGGCGCGGCGGCTCGTGGGCAGCGAGCTGTTCCTGGGCGGTCGTTCGGGACCGACGGTGCTGGGCACCGCGAACGTGATGATGGCCGCGGCGCTCGCGGAAGGCGTGACCGTCCTGGAGAGCGCGGCCTGCGAGCCGGAGGTGGTGGACTTGGCGGATTTCCTGAACGCGATGGGCGCAAACATCGCCGGCGCCGGCAGTCCAACGATCCGCATCACCGGCGTACCGGAGCTACACGGCGCGGAGCACGAGGCGATTCCCGACCGCATCGAGGCCGCCACGTTCGCCATTGCTGCCGCGGCCACCCAAGGGGAGGTGACCCTGCGCGGGGCGCAGCCGCAGCATTTGACCGCCGTACTGGACAAGCTCCAGGAAGCGGGCGCGAAGGTGGATCGCCAGCCGGGCGGGTTGACGGTGAAGGCCACGCGCCGGCTGCGGCCCACGGACGTGACCACGCAGCCGTACGCCGGCTTTCCGACCGATGCCCAGGCGCAAATGATGGTGCTCATGACCCAGGCGCCGGGCATCAGCATCATCACCGAGCGCATTTACGAATCGCGCTTCATGCACGTGAGCGAACTGGCCCGGCTCGGCGCCAACATCACGCTCGAAGGCCCGAGCGCGGTGGTGAAAGGCGCGACGCCGCTCAGCGGGGCGCCGGTGATGGCCAGCGATCTGCGCGCCTCGGCCGCTCTGTTGATCGCCGGCCTGGTGGCGAAAGGCGAAACCCGCGTCAAACGGATCTATCATCTGGACCGCGGGTACGCGAAGATCGACGAGAAGCTGCGCGGGCTCGGCGCGAAGGTCGAGCGCGTGCAGGAGTAAACCGCTATGCGCCAATTTTTGACCGTGGTCCTCATCGCCGCCGCCATCTGGGGCGGGGTGACATTCTACAAGTACGCCAAGTCCGAGGTGGCGAGGGACGAGCGAAGGACCGACGACCGATACGTGCCCGGCAAATTGCCCGGTCTGCCGAAGGAAATGGAGGCTGCGCTGGCCGCCGCGCAACAGGAAGGCGCCGCCAGCCTCAAGAACTGGCTGACGCGGAACCGCAGCGAAATTACCGATCCGCGCCTGACCGAGATCGAGCTCGACTACGTGGTGCTCGTGGGTCGCACCAACCCGACCGAGGCGCGGCGCGAACTGAACGTAATCAAACAGCGCATCGCGCCGCAGCACCCGCAGTACAAGCGGTTCCAGGAGTTGGACCAGGCGTATCCGTGAGCCCGTCCGGACGGGCGGAACCGACGGCGCCAAGGTCGTCACGTTGCCGGGGGAATCCTCGGGTCTGGCCAAGGCCGGGGCATCTCGAAGCGATTCTTAGTTATACTGCCAGTGTAACTTATATCTTGTCTGACAGCGTTGACGGCGACGCTCCGGGCCATTAGACATAGCGGGCAACGGCACAAGCGGACTCAATCCTGGATCCCACTTGGGAAAGACAGGCCGGTCGTCGCGTTTGCCCGGCGAAATCCCGATGCAAATCTCAACACGCTCATTGGTTGCGCGTTCGGCGGCCCCCGCTGGACGCGGGTTTAGGCCATGAAAGCCCTTCTCCGCCTCTTCGGATCCACGCTCGGCAGGAAGTATCTCATGGCCGGCAGCGGCGCGGTGCTGGTGTTGTTCGTCATCGGCCATCTGGTTGGCAACCTCCAATTTTTCCTGCCCCCCGAGGCCATCAACCGCTACGGCCATTTCCTGCAAAGCAACCTCGAGTTGCTCTGGCCGGTGCGCCTGATCCTGCTGGGCTTGGTGACGCTCCACATCTTCACCGCCTTTCAACTCTGGGCGGAGAACCGCGCCGCCCGCCCGGTGGCGTACGCGAGCCCGGCGCCCGCGTACGGTTCGACGCTCGCGTCGCGGACGATGCTGGTCAGCGGTTTGGTGGTGGCGGCGTTCATCGTTTTTCATCTGTTGCATTACACGTTGAAGGTGGAAGCCGTCAACGGCTCGGCGGTGCCTTTCCATCAGTTGAAGGAACCCGGCACCGGCCATCCGGACGTGTACGCCATGATGGTGGCCGGGTTCAGCGTCTGGTACGTGGCGCTGTTCTATCTGATCGGGGTCGGGCTGCTCTGCTGGCACCTGAGCCACGGCATCGGCGCCATGCTCCAGTCGTTGGGCTTGCGGAACCCGACGTACACGCCGTTGGTCACGAAGGCGGCCAAGGTGATCGCGGTATTCCTCTTCGTCGGCTATGCCGGCCTGCCGGTGTCGGTGCTGCTGCTCGGCCACGGCAAGGCCTACCTTGCCGAAGTGGTCGCGCACAACGCAAAGGCGGTCGCCGCAGCGACCGACGGAAAGGAGGCGGGGAAGTAATATGGCCAAGCTGGAATCCAACAGCCCTTCGGGTCCGCTGGCTCAGAAGTGGACCCGGCACAAGTTCGAATCGAAGCTTGTCAACCCGGCGAACAAGCGGAAGTACGAGGTGATCGTGATCGGGGCGGGATTGGCCGGCGCCTCGGCGGCCGCCACGCTGGGCGAGTTGGGCTACCAGGTGACGAATTTCGTCTATCACGACAGCCCGCGTCGCGCCCACTCGATCGCCGCCCAAGGCGGCATCAACGCCGCCAAGAACTACCAAAATGACGGCGACAGCGTTTACCGGTTGTTCTACGACACGATCAAGGGCGGCGATTTCCGCTCGCGCGAGGCGAACGTGCATCGCCTGGCCGAGGTGAGCGTCAACATCATCGACCAGTGCGCGGCGCAAGGCGTGCCGTTCGCGCGGGAATACGGCGGCTTGCTGGACAACCGCTCGTTCGGTGGCGCCCAGGTCAGCCGCACGTTCTACGCCCGCGGCCAGACCGGCCAGCAACTGTTGCTCGGCGCCTACGCGGCACTGTGCAAGGAAATCGCTGCGGGGTCGGTCCGGTCTTTTACGCACACGGAGATGCTCGATCTGGTGGTCGTGGACGGCCACGCCAAAGGCGTCATCGTCCGCAACCTGATCACCGGCGAAATCACCCGGCACAGTGCCGATGCGGTGGTGCTGGCCACCGGCGGTTACGGGAACGCGTTCAACCTCGCCACCTACGCCCGCAACTCGAATGCCACCGCGATCTGGCGGGCCTACAAGCGCGGCGCCTGCTTCGCCAACCCGTGCTACACGCAGATCCACCCGACCTGCATTCCGGTCAGCGGCGATTACCAGTCGAAGCTGACCTTGATGAGCGAGTCGTTACGCAACGACGGCCGCATCTGGGTGCCGAAGAAGCAGGAAGATTGCCGCAAGCAGCCTTCGGAGATTCCGGAGGAAGACCGCGACTATTACCTGGAGCGCAAGTATCCCAGCTTCGGCAACCTCGCCCCGCGCGACATTTCGAGCCGGGCCGCCAAGCAGGTTTGCGATGAAGGCCGCGGCGTGGGCGAGTCGGGTCTGGGAGTCTATCTCGACTTCGCGGGCGCCATCCAGCGTCTGGGCGAGGCCAAGGTGCGCGAGCGCTACGGCAACCTGTTCGACATCTACCACGAGATCACCAACGAAAACGCCTACCAGGTGCCGATGCGGATTTTCCCGGCGATGCACTACACGATGGGCGGGTTGTGGGTGGATTACAACCTGATGTCGAACGTCCCCGGCCTCTTCGTGCTGGGCGAGGCCAACTTTTCCGATCACGGGGCCAACCGGCTCGGGGCCAGCGCGCTCATGCAGGGCCTCGCCGACGGTTACTTCGTGGTTCCCGCCACGATTGCCACCTACCTGGCGACCTTGAAACCGGGCCAACGGCCGCAGACCGACCACGCCGCCTTCCAGGAGGCGGAAGCCAACGTTCGGGGCCTCACGAAACGCCTGCTGGGCCTGAAAGGTAAACGGACGGTCCAATCGTTCCACAAGGAACTGGGCAAGATCCTGTGGGAGTACTGCGGCATGGCCCGCACCGAGGCGGGCTTGAAGAAGGCTTTGGAACTGATCCCGGCCCTGCGCGAAGAGTACTGGCAAAACGTGAACGTGCCGGGGTCAGAGGGCGAACTGAACCAGTCGCTCGAAAAGGCGGGGCGCGTGGGCGACTTCCTCGAACTCGCCGAGTTGCTGTGCCTGGACGCGCTGGCGCGCCGCGAATCGTGCGGCGGCCATTTCCGCGTGGAATACCAATACCCGGATGGCGAGGCCCAACGCGATGACGAGCACTTCGCCCACGTTGCCGCCTGGGAGTACCAGGGGCCGGACAAGCCGCCGGTGCGCAACGTGGAGCCGCTGACTTACGAAGAGGTCAAGATGGTGACGCGGAGCTATAAGTGAGTTCCCGGACCCGTCGTGGAAGGCGGCGGCCAGCACACCGTGAGGAACAAGAGCCTCATTCCGGCAGAACGCATCAAGGACAGGATTCTCCTGATCCGTGGGCAGAAGGTGCTGCTGGATTTCCAGTTGGCCGAGCTTTATGGAGTTGAAGCTCGCGCCTTGAACCAGGCCGTGAAGAGGAACAGCGAACGCTTCCCCGAAGACTTCACGTTCCAGCTCTCCGAGGAGGAGACGGCGTTGGTGATGCGACCGCAGACTGAGACTGCGGCAGGTCCGAACTCATCACAGTCTGTGACGAGTTCAGCCGCTTCCTCATCGGAGGCTACGATTACGCACCTTGACCCCTCGTCACAATTTGTGACCGGCTCCAGGAAACATCGTGGATTAGCCTATCGCCCCCACGCCTTCACCGAACAGGGAGTGGCGATGCTTTCGAGTGTGCTGCGCAGCCTCCGGGCCATCCAGGTCAACATCGCCATCATGCGCACCTTTGTCGCGCTGCGGCGCATGTTAGCCTCCCACGTGGAATTGGCCCGGAAGCTGGAGATCCTCGAAGGCAAATATGACGCGCAGTTCAAAGTCGTGTTCGATGCCATCCGCGAGTTGATGGCGGAGTCCAAGCCCCGGCCCCGTCGCGAAATCGGTTTCCACACCATTCGCCGGGCGCCCCCAGCCCAACCCAAATCCAGAAAGGCGATTTCATCATGAAGGTTCGACTCAAAGTCTGGCGCCAGAAGAACGCCGACACCCCCGGTCGTTTCGTTCGCTACGAGACGCCGGACCTCAACCCGAACATGTCTTTCCTCGAGCTGCTCGACGTGGTCAACGAGGAACTGACCACCCGGGGCGAGG
>JAKCAB010000201.1 GCA_021839785.1 bacterium
TTCCAATCCCTCACCGGTAGGGCTGCGCTGTCGCGCAGCCCCGCAACGTTCCCCCACGTGGACGGCGCAAACAAATGAATCAGGCGGCAGTGGCTGGAGCGACACAAACGGTTTGTGCCGCATTTCATCCCGACCAGTTCCAGTTGGGTGAACTTGGTGGAGCGGTGGTTTCGGGAGCTCACCGACAAAGCGGTGCGGCGCGGTGGTCTCGGTCACAGCGGCAAGACACAAGAAGCCGCTGACGCTGCGAGAGGCGCAAGCGGTTCAGCGCCACCGGTAGTGCGCTATGACGCGCGCGTTCCCAGCGGAGCAGGTTGGCGAAACTTAGCGCGGGCGGTAGCTCAACGCGAGGCGGCGGCGCAGTTCCTCGCGGTTGGCCGCATCGCGAAACTCCACCGGATTGAAATCGTCCGTGAGCACCTGGCCATGCGCCGGGTCCACGCTGATCCGGCTGTTGAACGCGTCTTCCGCTCCGACCCGCACCACCTCCGGCACACGGGCAAAGTCCATCCCCCGCCGCACGGTCAGCTCGGGTTGATCCGATCCGACCAGGAAGACGTTGCCGTTGCCCGAGGCGTGAATGCGCTGACTGGCGAACACCGCCCCGAGGGTCCGCGCCAGCGACGCGATCATGAAATCCTTCCCGGTCTCGAAGTCGCCAAATGCGTTCATGACCAGCACGCCGCCGGGTTTCAGGCAGCGGCGCATGGCGGCGAAGGCCTCGCGCGTCATCAGGTGCGACGGCGGCGATTCGCCGAGGAAGGCGTCGAGCAGAATTACGTCGTAACGGTTGGTGGTCAGCGTCACGAACTGGCGGCCGTCGCCGATCGCCAGGTGCACCTTCGCCGGCTCGAAATCGAAGTACTTCTCCGCCAGCGGCACCACCGCGGGGTTGATTTCAACGACCTGCACGTTGGCGCCTTCACGGGCGAACTGCATGGGCACGATCCCGACACCCATGCCGATGCACAACACGTCGCGCGTTTCCACCGCGTACGTTTGTGCCAGACCGTACAGCATGTAGCTGAACAGCGACACGCTCTGCCGGGTCTGCGGCTCGTAGCTGTTCTGGGTAAGCAGGTCGTTCAGGTAATAGCGTCGCTGGCCCGAGTCGTCTTCGATGACCTGGAGCATGCCGAAGTTCGAGTTGCCCCGGTACAACTCATGCCAGCCCGGCTGCATTGCCAGCATCGGCTGCGCCGCGCCGATGAAGCCGCCGAACGCCCCCAAGCCGCCGAAGAACAGCACCGGTGGCAGCGCCTTGCGCTCCCAGATCGCGAAGTAAATCGCCGCCACGACCAGCAACGCTGCCGCACATGCATACATCGTCACCGAGTTCGCCAACCGCGGGATAAGCACGTAGCTGATCAACACCGTGCCGGCCACGCTGCCGAGCGTGCCCAGCGAGATCAGCCGGCCGACGATGCGCCCCACGTTTTCGAGCGTGGCGGTCAACATGCGGGCGAAAAAAGGTCCCACCATCGCCAACAGCGCCAGCGGCACGAAGAACAACAACAGCGCGCCCAGGAGCGAGCCGACCGGCAGGCTGAACCGCAAACAGAAGTACGCCGCCGGCTCCGCCACCGGCACGGAAACGCAGAGCCAGACGCCGGCCGCGGCGATGCCGCCATAAATCCAGGCCAGCCGCGGCGAGGTGTCCGCCAGCCAGCCACCCGCGGCGTAGCCCGCCGCCAGGGCCAGCAGCGTGACGCCGATTTGGGCGGTCCAGACGAAGTGCGAGGTGCCGAAGTACGGGGCCAGCAGCTTCGCGCCGAGAATCTCGATGATCATCACCGCCGCCCCCGTCGTGGTGGCGGTGAACAGCAGGAAACGACGCAGCCCCGGGGCAAGTTCCCGGCGGGGCGCGGTGGCGTGGGCGTTTTTCACCCGCTTGTTGTAGCGATGCGGTCGGTGCGGTTCAAGCGGCGCGGAGCACCCCGGCATTCGCCGGTTCCGCGTCACAGCACGGTGACCCCGCCAACCTGCTCCCGGCTGGCTGGCCCCCTGGTTTGCCGCTTTCCCGGCGCAGGACCTCGGAACGCTTTCGCCTCTTGGCGACATACGCATCGATTGTGCGCGCCCTCCTCGCTCCATCACATCAGCTATGCAACTCCGTTCGGGTGACCTGGTCCCTCGGTTGGCGCGTGAGATCGGCGTGGGCGAAACGGCCCGGACCTTTACGCCGTGGAGTCCTGTCGAGAGCTGGTGCCAGGACAACCGGGCCCTCGCCTGGGACTCCCCAAGGTCTGCAATGCGCTGCAACCGAACGCGGGCCCGTTGTCGGCGCGGCGGGACCGCTCCCTTCGGCCCACAGAAGTTTTCCCGGCTTTGTATTCGTCCTGGCCCTCGCCATTCGCGCCGGCGTAACCGCCCTCACCGGCGACGCGCCGGAGCTCGACTTCGAAGCCGCGGTTGGCGGTGAAGTCTTGGGGGCTGTTGGATGGGAAGCGGGCCATCTTTTTGCCCACAAAACAGAGCGGCGGCCGATGTTGCCGTCAGCCGCCGTTGCGGGCAAATGACAACGGCGACGGAGCACCGCCCGGTTGGTGTCAGTTGAACTTGTTCTTCCGGTACGCGCCCATCTCCGGCGCGTCGAGGTTCACTTCGGGGCCAGTTCGGTCTGGCGGCGAATCAAAGCCGCCAGGCCACGCAACGCTTCGTTGACCTGCCCCGGAGAATGGAACACCTCCGCCACGTCGGGTTCGAGGACGACGACGTTGGTGCCTTCGGCGTAACGCCGCAGATATTTGCCGCGCACGCCGCGGGTGAAATCGTATTCGGCGGCCATGTCGCCGGCAGCTTTGGGCTTACGTGGTTTGCTCATAGGTCTTTCGTTCTTTCCGGCTCGCCGGACGGGCGCTGATGACGCGCAGATTGTCGCCCCGTGCGGTGTGAACCACAACCAGCAATCGCCCGGTGTGTGAGCGCCCGAGGATGGTGAACCGCTTTTCGACAGCGGAGTGCTCTGGGTCGGGAATGGTCAGCGAGCGCGGGTCGCCAAACACCGTGGCGGCCTCCACGAACGAGACGCCGTGCTTGGCGAGATTGTCAGCCGCCTTGCGCGGATCCCATTCGAAGTGGAGCAACACGGGGTCGGGCGGCGCCACCGTTTCAGTTGAACTTGTTCTTCCGGTACGCGCCCAACTCCGGCGCGCTGGGGTTCACCTCGGGGCCGAAGTAGCGCAGACAAACCAGAGGCTCGGTCTCGCTGGTGTTCTCGAAGGTCACGCCGGCCTTGGCGCCGTCCTCGGTGCAGAAATATTCGTCCTCGGTCAGCTCGGTGAAGCGGATGAGCTTCGGGCTGTTGAGCGGCAGGCCGTTGATCTTGCCGGTGCCCTGCACGCAAATCAGGCCGTAGGCACCTTTGTCGGTGATCTTGGCGGTCACGCCCGGCTCGACGGTCAATTCCTTCGCAGTGAAGAGCTGTTCGCCGTCCACTTTGCCATAGACGATCCAGCGATCGACGTGGCCTTCCGCGCGCGTGTCAGCCACGGGGACGGGTTCGAGGTAGTGGTTGTCCTTGAAGCTCGGATCGACGTTCGCGTCCCAGTCGAGCTGGTCCACGATGAAGTCGAGGTCCCGGTGATACTTCTTGGGCATGTCTTTCACGAGCAGGCTCCACGGCACGTAGCGGCCTTCGACCATGCTCTGGTACATGCCGAAGACGTCGCTGCCCCACTGCGGCTCGTAGGTGCAGAGCGAGCCGGGCGCGTGGAGGATGCACGGGCCGACCAGCCAGCCGGTGCCGGGCTTCAGACGGTAGGCTTTGGAGAGGTCGAGGATGCCGTTGTCGCCTTTGTTCCAATCTTCGAGACATTTGCGGACCTGGGCCTGGGTGGTGCCGGGTTCGAGGCCGAAGAAGGTGTAGGGGAAGTTGTTGCCGACGTTGTTGTGCTGGGGCGGGAAGTAGTAGCTCTCGGGCTTGCCTTCCTGGCCGACGAGCTTGGCTTGCTTGGCCGACTGGTGCATGTGGTGCGGAATCGGCCCCATGTTGTCGAAGAACTTCGAGTACACCGGCCAGCGACCGTACTTCTTCCACAGCTTGGCGCCGACGAGGGTCGCCCCGCAATCGGCCACGGCCTGGCGCAGCGTGAAGCGTTCCTTGCCGACGACGCAGTAGCTCAGGCCTTCGTCCGGCACGCGGCCTTCGTTGGCCGCTTCGGTGGTGGAGGCGAACCAGCGTTCGTCGATGCCGCCGCGGTTGGCGCCGTAGGCGTAAGTGTCGTCGGGATGGAGCTTCAGGCGCAGACCCGGCTGGAGAAACGAGCGCGGCACCCAGGCGGGTGCGAGTCGCAACAAACCGCCGGTGCGCGACAGTTCGGCTTCGACCTTGGATTGCGTGTTGGCCTTGATGGTTTTGAGCGAGGTGACGCCATTCATGTTGTTCAATCAGTTAAATCGGCAAAAACTTAGATCGAACCAACGGCGTTAGGCGAGACCAAAAGAAGTACCGCATTAGGCGGCGACGATAGATGATTCTGGAACCCAAACCGAGCTGCTCGTCCCGACCTCAGAATTGGAAACTGCCACCACCCCTGGCTCGCCCTCAGGGCCACAGCCGGGAAAAACCGACCGGGCTGTCGCGAGCCTGCAAGGGGCCCGGCTGACCCCAAGACCTGATTGACGACGGCAGTCCGCCGGCTGGGGAACGGCGTGGGGCGATGAGCTTGTTCGGTTCTCACCGTCAGCCCCGAGGGGCTGGATCCGGATCGGCCACCGAGCCGGGAAACCACCGCGCTGAAACCGACGATGGCGCGCCTCCCCCCGTTGCGATCGCCGAATACTCCGCCGCCGGGTTTCGGCGCGCCGGGTTTGCGCTGGACATAGAACGCCCGGTTGTCTTCGCTTGCAGGGTTTCCATGCTGGGCCGCCCTCAATTTCTGCTCTTTTGGGCGCTATGGCTGAACCAGTGCTTTGACTGGTCTGGCGTCGCGGCCGAACTGCCGCCTCGGGATGGGGATGGGGCGGGCGCGGTGGATTCCACCGGAATCGGTTGGCGCCGTCCGTCCATCCAGGCGGTCCGGGTCGTGCATGGTCCAGCGATTGACGGGCGCCTGGACGACGCGGTCTGGGCATGCGCTCCGGTGGGCGGGCCGCTGTATGAGTCGTACCAACATCCCGGCCAGTTCATGACCGAGCGCACCGAATTCCGCGTCTTGTACGACGACAAGAACCTCTACATCGGCGTGTGGTGTTTTGACTCGGATCCCGCCGGGATCCTCGCCCGCGAGATGGAACACGATGGCCGCGTTTCAGACGACTACTGCTACGTGCTGCTCGACACGTTTCACGACCGGCGCAACGGCTACCTGTTCACGGTCGAGCCACTGGGCGCACGCTCGGAATCGCTCGTGACCGACAACACCGTAGTGAATCGCAACTGGGATGGCCTCTGGTGGGCGCGCACCAGCCGGGACGCCGAAGGTTGGAAGGTTGAAATCGCCATCCCGTTCAAGACCCTGAGTTTCAATCCGGTCAACTCGACGTGGGGCTTCAACCTGGAGCGGCAAATCCGTCGCAAATATGAAGTCGGCCGCTGGGCCTCGCCGCGGCGCGAAGTGGGCGGCTACATGCCATCGGGCGCAGGCGAGTTGACGGGCCTCCACGGGCTGAAGCAGGGATTGGGGCTGGAATTCTCGCCCTACCTCAAAGGCCGTTACTCAGGGCGCAATTCCCAGGACGACTGGACCGGCGACCTCGGCGGCGAGGCGCGCTATCGCATCACGCCGTATCTCTCCGGCACGCTCAGCTACAACACCGACTTTGCCGAAACGGAGGTGGACCTTCGGCAAATCAACTTCACGCGGTTCCCGTTATTCTTGCCGGAAAAGCGGGCTTTCTTTCTAGAAGACAGTGGCATCTTCGAATACGGCGGGCTCGGTGGCAGCGGCCTGGGGCCGGTCCTGCTTCCCTATTTCAGCCGGCGGATTGGGTTGTCCGCCGAAGGCGAGCCCGTGCCCATTCTGCTGGCGGGAAAGGTTGCCGGACGAATGGGTAAGTACAATCTCGGCGTGCTGGATGCGGTGCTGGACGACCACGCTGACCTCGGCCGGCAAAACACCTTTGTCGGCCGCCTCTCGCGCAATGTGCTCGAACAATCCACCGTCGGGGCGCTGGCGACGGTAGGCGATCCCAACTCGGAGGAGAACAATGCGTTGTTCGGGCCGGACTTCAACTTCCGCACCAGCCGGTTTCTCGGCCGCCACGTGCTGGAAGCCCACGCGTTTGCCCTGGGCACATGGACCGAACACCAATCCCGGACCTTCGGCTCTTCATACGGCGTCACTGTGCGGTATCCCAATGATCCCTGGTCGGCACACCTGGACTACCTCGCAATTGACGACGCCTTTCATCCCGCGCTGGGTTACGTGCGGCAGGCCGGGGTGCGCGGGTATGGCGCCGGCCTCGAATACGCGCCCCGCCCCGAACGTTCCCGGCTGATCCGTAATTATGTCTTCGAAACGCAGAACGTCTGGTACACCGGCTTGGACAACGCACTCGACAACGCGGCGTTTCTCTTGAGACCCTTCGGCCTTCACTTCGACAGCGATGACCAGTTCTCGGTGTTCGTCGTCCGGAATTTTGACCGGCTCCAGGCCGATTTCGACATTGCCAAGGG
>JAKCAB010000183.1 GCA_021839785.1 bacterium
TTGTTGGCGGAAGCCGGCGTCGTAGGGTTTGTGGGTTCGTGGCATAGGTCTTCGCTTTCTGTTTACCACTCCACTTCACCTGTCTGCAAAATCGAAGAAACCTCAGTCCGTCGGCCTGCGCTTCGCTCCGGCCTCCTCCAGGCCCGCAGGGCCAACGGAGTCCACCTTTGCTCGCACACCTATCCACGTTTGAACGCACCCTGTCCACGTTTGCTCGCAACGCAGCACCCATTATCTGGAAACTACGTTTTTCACGCGGCGAAACCTCGGTTTTTTCACGACGAGACCGCGCGACAACGCGGTCCGCCGCGAGGGAACGCAAGATGCGGGCCAGTGGTTCGCCTATGCCGGCGTGGCGCCGCGGCGATGCCAGAACCAGTACACCGGCACACCAGCCAACACGATCAGCAAGCCGGGCCAGGTGTTGCCGCGCGTCTTCGCCGCGACCAAGAGATCGAGCGCGATCAGCGACGCGGCGACCACGTAGATCGCGGGCAGGATCGGGTAGCCCAGCGCCCGGTAAGGCCGCTCGGCGTTGGGCCGGGTCCGCCGCAGCACGAACACGCCGGCGATGGTGAGCACGTAGAAAATCAGGACGGCGAAAATCACGTAGTCGAGCAGATCCCCGTAAGTGCCGGACAGCGTGAGCAGGCAGGCCCAGACGCATTGGACAATCAGGCCATTGCGCGGAACGCCGTGCGCGTTCAGTTGTCCGACACCGCGGAAAAACAGTCCATCCTGCGCCATCGCGTAATAAACCCGCGCGCCGGCGAGGACCATGCCGTTGATGCAGCCGAAGGTGGACACGAGGATCAGGATGGCCATCACCACCACGGCCCGGTCGCTCAAAATCACCTGCATGGCCGCGGTGGCCACGCGTTCGTTGCTGGCAAACTGAATGCCGCGCTCGACGACGGTGGCGCCGGCCGGGTTGCCCACCAGCGGCAAAGTCACGAGGTAGGCGACGTTCGCCAGCAGATACAGTCCGCAGACCAGTCCCACGCCGAGGATGAGGCTGCGGGGCAGGTTGCGTTGTGGGTCCTTCACCTCGCCGGCCGTGAAGGTGACGTTGTTCCACGCGTCGGCCGAAAACAACGAGCCGACCATTGCCGTGCCCAACGCCAGAATCAGTCCCAGCGCGCTGAGCGGCGTGACTTGGACCGGGGCCGCGCCGCCGGCGGAGTTCGCGGCGACGGACGAACTGGCGGTCCACCAGTCGTGGAAGTTGGCGCGGGTCGCCGTTTCATTTGCGCCCACGGTCAAGCCCAGCAGGATCAACGCGACGAGCGCCGCGATTTTGGCGAGCGTGAAGATGTTTTGGACGATCTTGCCGGTGCGCAGGCCGGTGGTGTTGGACCAAGTCAAGAGCACCAGGACACCAATGGCCACCAGCGTGGCGGGCGAAAGGGAGAAGCGCCCAACCTGCCAAAGTTTATTGGTCTCGGAGAGTTGCGGCACGAGCACGCCCAAGAACTTGGCGAAGGCCACGGCGACGGCGGCGATGGTGCCGGTCTGGATCACGAGGAACAACGTCCAGCCGTAAAGGAACCCCCAGAGCGGGCCGTAGGCTTCGCGCAAATAAACGTACTGCCCACCGGCGCGCGGCATCATCGCGGCCAGTTCACCGTAGCAGAGCGCGGCAATGACGGTGAGCACACCGGTCAGCACCCACACAACGAGCAGCCAGCCCGCCGAGCCGACCTGGCGCGCGATGTCGGCCGACACGATGAAGATGCCCGAGCCGATCATCGAACCGGCCACGATCATGGCGGAGTCGAGCAGGCCGAGGCCGCGGACCAGGTGCGGTTGGTCGTTTGAAGGTGGGTTCTGGCTCATGATTGCTGGCGCGGACTATGCCGGAGTTTCGTTGCCGAGCAAGGTGGGGTTGGTCTCAGTTCGAAGTTGTCGTCGGCGCGCGGGCGTCGCGCCCGCAGTTTCCGGTCTCTAGCCGGAAACGCTCAGTCCCGAAACGGCAATACAGCCTGATCGCGCATGGTTCCGCGCCGGTCTGCCGGCGAGACGCCGGCAGGAGCGACCGGGACGGCCGCGTTCCCCGAAACTGGAGTCCGGCTCAGTGTGCTGCCAGCCAGTTGGCGCCCGTGCCCATTTCGACTTCGATCGGGACGGGCAGGGCGAGCGCGGATTTCATTTGCTCCGCCACGAACGTCCGCACCTCGGCTTCCTCGGCCCGGCGCAGGTCGAAAACGAGTTCGTCGTGGACCTGCAACACCATGCGCGTGTGCAGTCCGCGGCGCTCCAGTTCGCGGTGAATGCCGGACATGGCGAGTTTGATCATGTCGGCGGCGGTGCCCTGGATCGGCGCGTTAATGGCGTTGCGCTCGGCGGCGCCGCGCACCGTGCCGTTCGCGGAACGGATGTCGCGCAAGTATCGCCGCCGGCCGGTGAGCGTTTCCACGAAGCCGTTTTCCTGCGCGAACCGGATGGTCTGGTCGATGTACCGCCGAATGCCGGGATAGCTGGCGAAGTAATGCTCGATGATCTCCGCCGCCTCGCGCCGACCGATGCCGAGCCGTTGGGCGAGACCGAATGCGGAGATGCCATAGGCGATGCCGAAATTGACCATCTTCGCCTGCCGTCGTTGCTCGGGCGTCACCAGTCCGGGCATCACGCCAAACACGCGCGCCGCCGTGGCGGTGTGAATGTCCTCGCCGCGCCGGAAGGCTTCGATCATCGCGGTTTCTCCGCTCATGGCAGCGATGACGCGCAACTCGATCTGCGAATAGTCCGCCGAGAGCAAGGTCCAATCGCCACCTGGCCGCGCCACGAAAGCCCGGCGGATTTCCTGGCCGAGTTCGGTGCGGATCGGGATGTTCTGGAGATTCGGGTCCTGCGAACTGAGCCGGCCGGTGGCGGTCGCGACCTGGTAAAACGTGGTGTGCACGCGGCCGGTGCGTTTCGAAATCGCCGCCGGCAAGGCGTCGGCGTAAGTGGACTTGAGCTTGGCGACGGCGCGGTAATCGAGAATTCGCCGGACGATTTCGTGGTCGGTGGCCAGGCTTTGCAGCGTCTGTTCGTCGGTCGCGTATTGGCCGGTGGCGGTCTTGCGCGGGCGATCCACCAGCTTGAGTTCGTCGAAAAGAACTTCGCCCAGTTGTTTGTTCGAATTGACGTTGAACTCGCGGCCGGCGAGACGCTGGATTGCGCCCTCGTGTTCGGCCATCTGTTTACCCAGTTGTGCGCTGAAGTCGGCCAGCACAGACGCATCCACCCGCACGCCCTCGAATTCCATGGCCGCGATCGCCGGCAGGACCGGCATCTCGAGCTCGTAAAATACGCGCTCCGCACCGCGTTCCTTGAGCAGCGGCGCGAAGTGGCTGTGCAGTTGCCAGGTCACATCCGCGTCCTCGGCGGAGTACTCGGCGACTTGCTCGACCGCCACCTCAGCCATGCTTCGCTGGTCGGCGCCCTTCGGGCCGATGAGGTGCTCGATCGGCACCGGCGTGTAGCCGAGATAGACTTCCGAGCAATAATCCATGCCGTGCCGTTGTTCCGGTTCGATCAGCGCGTGCGCGATCATGGTGTCGAACAACGGCCCGCGCACCCCCACGCCGTTCCACTTCAAGACCAGCAAATCGAACTTCAAGTTGTGGCCGACCTTGAGCGTGCTCTCGTCGGCAAAGAGCGGGCGAATCTCCGCCAACGCCTGTTCCGCGAAATCCGTTCCCGGCGAACCCGCGCCATCCAGCGCAATGTAAGCCCCCGTTCCGGCCTCGAAACTCAACGCGATGCCGAGCAGCCTGGCGGTCTGCGGGTCGAGGCCGTCCGTTTCGGTGTCGAAGCAGAAAGCTGGCTGCGCTGCGAGTTTAGTCTTGAGCTTGGCCAGTTGCCCGGCGGTGGTCACGAGGTCGTAGCGGTGCGGGGTGTTGCCGATGGTGCGGAGGCCGGGCCGCGGTTCGGCGGGCGGCGGCGCAGGCGCGGCGGCCTGGCGCGGAGCAGGCGCCTTCGTTTGCGCAGGCTTGGCCGGTTGCGGACTTGCGGCTCCGAACAAGTCCAACTCGCCCGCAGTGGCTTCGGGTTTCGGATTTCGGCTTTCGGATTTCGCGGCAGCAGCGCCACGGCCGGCTTTGAATTGCTCGCCGTACAGGCGGCGGCCGATGGCGTTGAACTCGAACTCGACGCACAAGGCTTGCAGGGCCGCGTCATCACGCGAGTGCAGTCGCAGGTCTGCCAAGTCCAAGTCCAGTGGCACGTCGGTGATGATCGTGGCGAGCCGGCGGCTCAGGCGCGCCTGGTCCGCGTGCTGGCGCAGCGCTTCGCCGAGCTTGCCTTTTACCTCGCCGGCATGTTCCAGCACGCCTTCGAGCGAACCGAATTGAGCGAGCAGTTTGGCGGCGGTTTTCTCGCCGACGCCGGGCACGCCAGGAATGTTGTCGCTGGCATCGCCCATCAAGCCCAACAAGTCCACCACCTGGTCCACGCGCGCGAGGCCCCAGCGGGCGCAAACGTCGGCGGGCTTCAGCACCTCGACATCGGCGCCCTGCCGGCCCGGTTTCCAAAGGAACGTGTGTGCGTCCACGAGTTGGCCGAAATCCTTGTCGGGCGTGACCATGTAAGTCTCGAAGCCCGCGGATTCGGCACGGCGCGCGAGGGTGCCAATAACGTCGTCCGCTTCGTAACCGTCCAACGCGAGCGCGCGAATCCGGAACGCCTCGACGATCCGGCGCAAGTGCGGCAGCGCCGCGCTCAAATCCTCCGGCATTTCCTCGCGCTGGGCCTTGTAGGCGGGGAATTCGCGATGGCGTGGCGTGGGCGCGGCAGTGTCGAACGCGACTGCCAGGTGCGTGGGCTGGCCGGATTCGAGAATGTCGAGCAGCGTGTTCGTGAAACCGAAGAGCGCGGAGCTGTTGAAGCCCGACGACGTGCGGATCGGCCGGCCGACAAAGGCGAAATGCGCTCGATAGGCCAGCGCCATGCCATCGAGCAGGAACAGACGGTTCGACATGGGCGCAGCTTAGCCCACGAACGGGGCCAAGTCAGCCGCGGCGGAGACTGCGAAAGCGGGTTTGTGCGCGCGCGCCGACTCGGCTAGCTTCGCGGCGTGAACGAGCTTTTGTTGGGACTGCTGTCGGCGATGGTGGCCACCAACCAGGTCATTGCCGCCAGCAACGTCGTGGCCCGGACCACCGGCATCCACGTGCCCGTGGTCGATCCGAACGATCCGGTCGAGCGCGAGTACCAGCAACTGCTCGCCAAGGACGACGAGGCGCAAAGCGAGGTGGACGAATGGATCAAGCAGGCGGGCGAGGCCAAAACACCCGGCGGCCAGCCGGACCCGGTGGCCGAAGTCACGCTCAATGCTCGCATCAAACAGCGCTTCGAGCCGGTGGAGCAAGGGTACAAGGACTTCCTGCTGCGCAACCCGCGCCACGCCCGCGCCCGGTTGGCCTATGGCAGCATGCTCAGCGATTTTGGACGCTATGACGAGGCCGTCGAGCAGTGGGAGAAGGCGCGGGAACTGGAGCCCAACAACCCGGCAACTTGGAACAACCTGGCCGACCATTTCAGCCATTTCGGTCCCGCGCGGAAGTGCATCGAATACTTCGCCAAGGCGGTGGAATTGAACCCGAAGGAACCGGTGTACCGCTGGAACCTCGCCACCGCGGTGTTTGCCTTCCGGGCGGACGCGCGCGAAATCTATAAACTCAAGGACGACCAGGCCGTGTTGCGCCAGGCGCTTGAGCTTTACCGGCAGGCCCGCGCGCTCGCGCCGAATGACTTCAAAATCGCGACCGACCTGGCCCAAGTTTATTACTACATTGCGCCGGCACCGGCTGGGGACGATCCGGCGGCGAAACGCGCGGCGGAGGCCGCCGTGCTCGCCGAAGGATTGGCGGCCTGGAAAGATGCCGAGAAACTGGCCAGCACCGACCTGGAGCGCCAGGGGTTGGCGATCCACATGGCGCGGCTTTGCGGGATGCACGGTGACTTTGACCAGGGACGAAGTTTCTTGGACAAGGTCACCGAGCCCGGGTTGGCGGACATCAAGGCGCGCGTGCGGCGGGGAATCGACTACAAGGCAAACCTTGCCCGTGACACGGCGGCGCCTGCCGCGTCCACCCCGGAAAAGGCCGCGGCTGCGGAACCGGCGTCCAACCCGTCCCCGAAATAGCGACCGACGCTCAGGCGACGTGCCGAAAACAGAGAATGCGCTTGCAGCGAGTCGGCGGCGTGTTTCAATGCGCGTCGCGGGTGCGCTTGTGGCGGAATTGGCAGACGCGCTACTTTGAGGTGGTAGTGGGGCAACCCGTGCAGGTTCAAGTCCTGCCAAGCGCACCAAACTCTCCCCTCCGGCCGGCCCGGCCGCTCAACTCTGCGCTTTTCGGTGCTCGCCTTCGTCGCTAACGTGCCTCCGTGATCGCGACGGACGCCGCATTGACTGCCTTCCTGCCCCGCCTCCAGTCCGCCCCCTGGCTGGCGATGGACACGGAGGCCGACAGCCTGCATTCCTACCCGGAAAAGCTATGCCTGGTGCAAGTCAGTCTGCCGGGAGCGGATGTCCTCGTGGACCCGCTGGCGGGGGTGGATTTGAGTCCGTTTTGGGCCGCGCTGGCCGGGCGGGAGCTCATCCTGCACGGCGGCGATTACGATCTGCG
>JAKCAB010000071.1 GCA_021839785.1 bacterium
TCGGGGCTGAACTGGTAGAAGCCGTGTCCACAGTAGTTGTTTGCCGGGGTGAAAAACACCACGCGGCCGCCCGGCTTCGCCAATTGCATGCAACTCGCCAGTGCCGTCGGCAGATTGAAAACATGCTCCAGCGTGCCGCCGTCGAGCACCAGGTCGAACTGTTCGCGCCATTCCGGCGGCAACGGTTGGTTCAAGTCGTGAATCAACTCCGCGCCTTCGTAGGCGGAGGCGTCGCAGGACATGACTTCGGCGGCCCCCAACAGGCGGAAAAACGCACCCGCGCGCCAGGTCGCCGCGTGCAGGCGCCGCTTCATTTCGGCCTCGGCGGCGGCGGGTTGGGCGCCGTCGAATTCCCGGAGCAAGGCGAGGAGCCGTTCGGGGCCGACCCAGAGATCCTGTCGGCCGAGGGTGAGAACCTTCTCGAACGAAGCGCCGGATCGGCGGGCTTCCAGCAGAAAACGAATCGACTCGGCGGTTAATCCCATAGGCGCACCTGAGAGTGCCGGGCGTCAGCGCGGATTCAAGCCTGCGCCCCGCGGGCCTGGGCCTCCAGCCAGTCGCACGCTGGCGGCAGCACCTGGCTCCAATGAAAGGTCTTGGCGCGCTCCCAGGCGGCGACACGATGCCGTTGATACCGCTCCGGGTCGCGCGTCAGGAACTCGATCGCCCCGGCCAGGGCCTCCGGTGTTTCCTGCGGCGTGACGATGCCGGTCTGGTCGTCCAGCGTGGACTCGATCAGGCCCGCCACCGGATAGACCACCGCGGACGTGCCCATCGCATTGGCCTCGATGACATTCAAGCCCCAGCCTTCGCGCAAGGAGGTGTGCAAGAGCAGGTGTGCCTCGCGCAACCGGGCGTCCTTCGCCGCCTCGGGCAGCGCGCCGGTGAATTCGACCGGCCAGCGGTCCGCAAGTCTGGCGGCGAGTTCCCGCAAGGAGGATTCGATCACGCCGCTGCCCACCACCGTCAGGCGCGCGTCCACCCCGCGTTGGCGCAGGAGCGCGTAAGCGCGGATGGCGTGGTCCACCCGTTTGTTGGGTGCCAGCCGCGAAACGACGATCAGGCGCACGGGCGGCGTGAGCGGTTTGTCCGGCAAGGCAGGCAGGGCCTGCGTGTCCACGCCGTAAGGAATCAACTGCACGCGCCGCACGCCGATTTGTTCCAGCAGGATTTTCGTGGACGCGGAGGCGGTCCAAAACTGCGTGTTCCGGTAGAGCCAGAGCATCCGCTTCTCCTGCCAGCGGCCGAAGGCGGCGGTGAGCGGGCGGTAGAAGGACTTCCAGATCGGTCCCAAAACTTCGTGGATGTAGGCGACGCAATTCGTGCCGCACCACCAGGGCGCGAACCACGGCAGACCGTGGTGCTGGTCAATCACCAGGTCGAAGCGCGGCTGGCGGCGAACCCAGCGGCGCGCCGCGAAAATCGCGCTGCCCTTGCCCCCGGCACGGACGATGCGGATGCCGCGCAGGTCTTCCTCCGCCGGCGCACCCGGAAACGCGAAGGTGAACCAGACGACTTCATGCCCGCGCGCGCGCAAGGCGGCGAGGTAACCTTCGGTCACGCGCTCCGCCCCGCCGGCCAGCGGGTTCTTCGGGTCGCGCCAATTCAGCATCAAGAAACGCATCGTGTCCGGCCTCCCATCGTCCGGCCGGAAAGCGATGCCTTATCTCCGCTCGGCGACGGTCTGACAATGGTAAAAAGGATTTTCACCTGTTCGAGGCGTTCGCTTTGGCTCCAGCCTGGTCGGCCCGCCCAGTCAAGACCGACACAGCCATGCAGCATGGGTGCACTGACATGGCCGGCGATCGGCTCTTGCAGTCTGTAAAGGTCGCTACGGATGACGCTTCTAATTTTCGCCCCAACGGTTTGCGAGTTGATTCGGCACGTATAATGCGGTAGAAGGAAGCGCAAACCGCTTGAGAAACATCGAACAAAAAGAACCGCTATGCCAAACCGCCTACTGTTCTTCCGACGACTTGCAGCGGTGTCCGTTGCGCTTGTCGCCGCCGCCGTCAGTCGACCGGAGACTTTGCTGAACATCGACTTCGGCACCGGCACCGCGAGCCAGAAGGCCGGCCCCGCGGCCGTTGGCCAAACCGCGAACGACTTCTGGAATCTATACAGCCGGGACGACGGGGCCGGCGGGTTTCGAACATTCGGGGAACTCACCGAACTCAAATGGGCTGACGGTTCGCTCTCGCCGGTGGACCTGGTAATCACCAACGCGGCCAGTGCCGGTGCATCGAGCGCTGCGGATCCGATGTTCGCGACTTACCTGTACCCGTCGCCGAACGGTGACACTGACATCAAGTTAACGCTGAGCCAGGTGCCGTCGGGGCACTACGATCTTTACCTGTACGGCCACGGCCTTCGCGACACCGAAGACGGCGTGTTCGAAGTGGAGGCTTTCGGGACCGCTTACGGCACGAAGAGTGTTAGTTCAGCGCCGGGCTGGAACGCTAATTACTGGCGGGAGAGTGTCCATTACGTGCGTTTCCCCGATGTGGTTTCCGACGGCCATGGCACGCTGACGGTGACCGTGAAACCCGGCATAAGCGGCACAGCGGTTCTCAACGGTCTCCAGTTGGTCGGGAAGGATGATGCCCAGCCCGCCGAGCTTTTCGTGGCGGTCGAAGAAGGCGCTATTCCGAGCGACAACGGCAGTTCCCAAGGAGCCGCTTGGGGCGATTACGACAATGACGGAAAGCTCGATCTCTTCGTCACCGATTCCGCGGGTCTGGATCGCCTGTATCACAACGAAGGAAATGGTATGTTCCAATTAACGTCCGACGTGGTGCCGCCGGCTCCGGGTGGCTCTCATGGCTGTGCGTGGGGCGATTTCGACAACGACGGTCGGCTGGATCTGCTGGTGGGTAAGCGTAGCGGGGCGACCAGTGTCATCTACCGCAACCAAGGTCATGGCACGTTCGGGCTGCTCTCGGAAGCCGCCTTTCCTGCGGCGGCGGGCGACACCGTTGGAGCCGCGTGGGGGGACTTCGACCAGGACGGATATCTTGACGTGTTCCTGACCGACCTGACCGGCAAGAACCGTCTCTTCAAGAACCACGCGGGCCAGTCCTTCACGTTGGTGGCGGATTCGCCAACTGCCGAGGTAAGATCGGCGGTTGGCGTGGCGTGGGGGGATTACGACCACGATGGCAACCTTGACCTGTTTGTGGCCAACGGGGGTAACCAAGACAATTCGTTATTTCATAATGTCGGAGGTGCCCTGATCAAGGTAACCGACTCGACGGTGTGCACGGGTGGCGGTTACTCGGTGGGCGCAGCTTGGGGGGATTACGACAACGACGGATTCCTGGACCTGTTCGTGGCCAACCGCCTTGGGCGAAACTTCCTTTACCACAACAACGGCGACGGCACCTTCTCGGAGATGAAAGCCGGTGCGGTGGTCAACGATCGCGGCGACTTCAACGGATGCGCCTGGGCCGACTACGACAATGACGGCTATCTCGACCTTTTCGTGGCCAGCTTCAGCGGCTCGCCCTGCTACATTTACCACAACAGCGGTGACGGTACTTTCACGCGCGTCACGACAGAACCTCCGACCCTGGCCGGATCCAGTGGCGACGCCGTGGTCCTGGCGGACTACGATGGCAACGGTTTTCTCGATCTGTTTCTCGCCAAATGGGGCGGAGGCCAAAGCCAGCTTTATCGTAACGTTGGCAATGGCAACCACTGGTTGACGCTGCGGCTTTCCGGAGTGGCTTCAAACCGTTCGGCGATCGGAACCAGGATTCGCCTCAAGACAACCGTAAATGGCTCAGAACGTTGGCAAACGCGCGAGATCAGCAGCGGAGACGGCTGGGGCGGTGCTTCGCTGGACGCCCATTTTGGTCTTGGCACAAGCACTACGGCGGAGGCCATTCAAATCCAATGGCCATCGGGAAACTCGCAAGAACTGAAAGGGGTGGCCGCTGGCCAAATCCTCACTCTCACCGAAGTGTTGCCGGTGCTGAAGATCGCGCCCAAGAGCGGCTTCTTCTCTGGCGAGGTGATCGTTGCTTTCACAGTTGCCTTGGAAGGCGCCGAGGCCCGCTACACGCTTGACGGGAGCGAGCCGACGGCCAGTTCCACTCGATATGACGCGCCGTTTACGCTGACGACCACGGCGCGGGTGCAAGCCCGGTTGTTCAAAGATGGCGCGCCGGCATCGGACGTGGTGAGCGCCGTGTACTTGGACAACCATTGGAACGACGGGATTCCCGCCGCGTGGCGCGAGCGGTATTGGGGCGCCGAGTGGTTCGCGCAGGCCGCGGCCGGCCCGCTGGCCGACCCCGACAACGACGGTTTCACGAATTACCAGGAGTGGCTGGCCGGCACGGATCCCACGAAGCTGGAGTCCAAGCCGGAGCTCGCCCAGCCGCTGCTCAGTTTCAGTCCGAATCCCGGGACATACCTCGGCGAGGTGGAGGTGAGCATCACGAACTACGTCGCTGGCGTCGTCGTCCGGTACACCTTGGATGGCACGGAACCGACGGTCACTGCCAACGCGTTCCAGGAGCCGCTGGTGTGTTACCATTCGACCACGGTAAAGGCGCGCGTGTTCGTCAACGGCAACCCGGTTTCCGAAGTGGTCAACGCGGCTTACACGGTCACCGAAATTGCTCCCAGCATCGTGGCGCAGCCGGTCGGCGGCAGGGCAGTGGAAGGCGCGCCGTTCGAGTTGAGCGTCATGGCGAAAGGCACGCCGCCTTTGGCTTACCAGTGGTATCGCGACGGCACGGCCTTGGCGGAGGCGACCTCCGCCACGCTCCCCCTGCCTGCAGTGACGCTCGCGATGGCCGGCAGCTACACGGTGAAAATCAGCAATGCGCAGGGTTCGGTTACCAGCGCGTCGGCAATCCTGGTTGTGAATCCGGCGCCCACACCGCCTACGATTGTCCAGCAACCGGACAACCAGACGGTGGGCGCCGGCGGCACCGCGGTCTTTGCCGTGAAGGCCACCGGGACCGCGCCGCTCACTTATCTCTGGCGGCGGAACGGCAGCATTCTGCCGGGAGCGAACGGACCGATGCTGGTGTTGACGAACGTCCAGGAAACCCTCGCTGGAAGTTACTACGTGCGGTTGGCGAACCAGCAGAGCTCCGTCAACAGCCGCCCCGTAACGTTGACTGTGACGGACGCGCCGACGCCCCCCGCCATTGTCTCCGCGCCGGAAAGCCTGCTGCGGCTGGAAGGCGAAACGGCGGAGTTCCACGTCACGGCCACCGGCAGCGCCCCGCTCCGCTACGAATGGTGGCGGAACGGCGCGGTGCTGCCGGACGCGCAGACTGACACGTTGACCCTCGCCGCGCTCAAGTGGACCGATGCCGGCGTGTACACCGTCACGGTGAGCAATGATCAAGGTATCGTGACTTCGCCGCCGGCGGTCTTGGAGGTCCGCTCAGCGCAGGTAGGCGGTACAGTGATCTGCAACAACTACTCGCCGCTGGCCGGCATCGATGCCCCCGTCTTCGACAGCGACGGCACGAACCGCGTGGCTGGCGCGGCCTTCCTGGCGCAGCTCTACGCCGGACCGGATGCGTCCCACCTTGCGCCAGTCGGGGGAGCGGTGCCCTTCATGACCGGCACCGGGGCTGGCTACGTGGACAAAGGGCCGGGCGGCAATGTGGTTCAGATTCCCAGTGTGGAACCCGGCGCGCTCGCGTTCGTCCAAATGCGGGCTTGGGAAAGCGCCAGGGGCGCCGACTTTGAAACCGCGCTGGCCGGCGGCGGGCGGTGCGGGCGATCGCTGGTCATCCAGGTCCAGACGGGTGGCGCCGGGAGTCCGCCGTCCGTACCCGCAGAGTTGGTTGGGCTGCAGAGTTTCACGGTCGGCGTGGAGGCGGTGCCGCCGGTCCTCGCCATCGTTTCGCCCTTGGCAGGGCCGACGGTTGACGAACGCTTCGCCCTGTCTGGCACCGTAACGGACAACGGCACGGTGGCGCGGGCGCGGTGGGAATGGAACGGCGAAGACCGCGGGCCGCTCGCCCTGGATGCCGAAGGCCGGTTCAACGTGGCGGGCTTGCGTCTGCTGCGCGGCGACAACCGGCTCCGTGTCGTGGCGACCGACGTCGCGGGCAACGAGAGCAGCGCCGAAGTGACGGCGACCTGGACGCCCGCGCGCCGTCTCGAACTCCCCGGTTTTACCGAGGTGAGGGAAGGCCGCCGGGCGGAAGTGCCGATCGTGTTCACCAACGAAGGCAACATCGCCGGCCTGAGCTTTGCGCTGAACTTCGACCCGGAGACGTTGCGCGATCCGCAACTGATCTGGGCCGACGCCGTGCTCGCGGCGGGCATCGTTCAGGTCAATACCGACACGCCCGGCGTGGTGCGGGCGACCGTGTCCCTGCCAGGCGCAAGTCTGCCCGCCGGCGCGCAGCCGCTCGCCACGGCGAGTTTCCGCACCCGGAGCGTGCCGGAGCGCACTTTGGTGCGCGTGACGCCCGTGGTGCTCGACGTGGCCAACACAGCGGGCAGCCAACTCACGTTCGGCACCGACACCGAAGCGGGCACCATCGCCATCAATCCCCGACGACTGGTCGGCGACAACAACGGCAATGACGCGCTCGACATCGGCGACGCCACGCTGATCCAACGGTTGATCACGCG